>CAZPCO010000113.1:0-6024 GCA_964585025.1 uncultured bacterium
AATCAATCTAACCCCGGAAATCATCAGCAGAGCAAAGCGTCCTCTCGCCTGCATGCTGGATTTCAAGAATAGAACAGTTGATAACCAGCGATGAATATCAAAACCGACATTATTGAAAGCGTTAAACGTGCTCTTTATGAAGATCTGCAGGGGCAGAAGGATATCACAGCCCAGCTGATTCCTGAAACCCGAACCGCCACCGCCCGGGTCATCACTCGTGAAGACATGGTTTTATGCGGAACCGGTTGGGTAGACGAGGTGTTCCGGCAGATCGACCCGGAAGTATCAGTCAGTTGGAATTACCAGGATGGCGACAAAGTGGAAGCCGACTGCGTGCTCTATACGCTGGCCGGCAAAGCCCGCAGTCTGCTGACCGGCGAAAGAACAGCCCTGAACTTTCTGCAGACCCTGTCTGGTGTCGCTACCATCACCTCACTTTTTGCCGGCCGCCTGACTGGAACTCCCACCCGCCTACTCGACACCCGAAAAACCATACCAGGCCTGCGCCTGGCTGAAAAATATGCCGTTAAATGTGGTGGAGGCTGTAATCATCGCATGGGTCTGTATGACGCCTTTTTGATCAAAGAAAACCATATAGCAGCCTGTGGCTCGATCAGCGAAGCTGTTGCCGCCGCCCGCGACATCGCACCGGGCAAAAGCATTGAAATCGAGGTCGAAAACCTGGAAGGGCTGAAGGAGGCTATTGCTGCGCAGGCAGATATCGTCATGCTCGACAATTTTCCCCTGTCGCGCATCGAAGAAGCAGTCGAAATCAATGCCAGCCGGGTTAAACTCGAAGTTTCCGGCGACGTGAATCTCGACAATATCGCCTCTATCGGTGCCACCGGCGTCGACTACGTTTCGGTCGGTTCGCTGACCAAGCATATCAAAGCCATCAATCTTTCGATGCGTTTCGATATGCGCATCAGGTAAATAAATATGCAGCATTCCTTCGACGTTCTGATTCTGGGAAGCGGCGCCGCCGGCTTGAGTCTTGCCCTGAGACTCGATGCCAGTCTTTCGATTGCGGTAATCTGCAAGGATGAACTGATCGAAAACTCGACAAATTACGCTCAGGGGGGTATTGCCGCGGTTCTCGAAAACGATGATTCTTTTGCCGGGCACATCCACGACACCCTGATAGCAGGGGCTGGGGTCTGTGACCCGGAAGCAGTCAGATTTACCGTGGAAAATGCCCCCGAAAGCATCAAATGGCTTATCGACCTCGGAGTCAATTTTACACGCAATAATGAAAGCACCGGGTATCCCTATCACCTGACCCGCGAGGGCGGGCATTCACACCGGCGTATCATTCATTCCGCCGATTCAACCGGCAAAGACGTTGAAGCCACCCTGATCAAAGCGGTAAAAGAAAGACCCAACGTGCAGATTTTTGAAAAGCACGTGGCGATCGACCTTTATAAAAGTAACAATCATTGTTGCGGAGCCTACATCTACAACATCATTGTCGACCGGGTCGATTCTTTCTCGGCCAGAGCTACCGCCATAGCTACCGGTGGTGCAAGTCGTGTTTACCTCTATTCGAGCAACCCGTCCGTGTCAAGTGGCGACGGTATCGCCATGGGTTTCCGTGCCGGTTGTGCCGTCGAAAACATGGAATTCAACCAGTTTCATCCGACCTGCCTGTACAATGCTCAGACCGGTTCGTCGCTGATCACTGAAGCTATGCGAGGCGAAGGAGCCAAACTGCTTTTACCGGACGGAACCCGCTTCATGCCGTCTTTTGACGAGCGCGCCGAGCTTGCACCGCGCGATATTGTCGCACGCGCCATAGATTACGAAATCAAAAGACTCGGCATCCGCTACGTACTTCTCGATATATCCCACAAACCTGCCGATTTCATCAGAGGGCATTTTCCCGGCATTTGCCAGAAATGTCTTGAAGTCGGTATAGATATTACCCGTGAGCCGATTCCGGTCGTACCGGCTGCCCATTACACCTGCGGCGGCCTCAAGGTCGATCTCAATAGCTGCACCAATATTCCACGTCTCTATGCGATCGGCGAAGCAAGCTGCACCGGCCTGCACGGTGCGAATCGCCTGGCCAGCAATTCGCTGCTCGAATGCCTGGTCTTTGCTGCATCAGCAGCCAGACATATCACCAGCCTTCTCACCGATACCAGAAGGCCGTCGGCCGTGCCTGAATGGGATGACAGCCGCGTAGAACGAGCACGAGAAGAGGTTCTGCTGCTGCACAACTGGGAGGAAATCCGCCGCCTGATGTGGAACTACGTGGGCATTGTGCGCAGCGATGAGCGTCTGCGCAGGGCAAAAAGCCGCATCGAGCTTTTGAAACCAGAAATTCAGGATTATTATTCACGCCACCGCGTTAACCGCAACTTCATTGAATTGCGCCACCTGATCGTAGTCGCCGAATTGATCGTCGATGCTGCCATGCGGCGAAAGCAAAGTGTCGGTCTTCATTACAACATCGACTACCCCGCAAAAACATCCTGAAGCCAATTTTCCCAGAGATCGCTGCATGCAACCAGGAAAATTGGCATATCGATGAAAAATACTTATAATGATGCCATGCTGAAATTTATCCTGGATAAAACTGAGAGACTCATGCCGGTATTTTTGCTGCTGGCGATGCTATCGACATCCCAGCCCTCTGCCGGTGATGAAACAAGATCGCAGGAATGGTTGATCAGGCAGTTGGCCTCCATGAACCGTTTCGCCAATCTTCAGACCCTGGATGACCCCTCTGAAAAAGCAGCTGCAGATACCATCAGCAGTTTCATCACTCTTGCATCTGCTCAAGACATAAACGATAAACAGACAGAACAACTGACAGATTTTGCCCGGCTGGTATTTTCAGAAAACTTTGCCGATCTTCCGGCAGGTCTTAACGGCATCATGCAAAACGCCGGGCGACTGCAACTGGCGGATGAAGCCTTAAAACAGGCAATCCCGGCCTACCCACCCTCACGTTGCTTTTCCGGTCATGTGCGAGATGCAATCGCCGTCAATAAAAAGAGAGCGGCATACTATGCAGCTGTCTCTTCTGGCCACACGAGAAAGCTTTCCAGACGCTATATGGCAATGGAATATTGCCTTCTGCCTCTGGCTGCATTATTCGACCGCTGGGCAGCCAGACTCAATCAACAGGGCATTCCGGCACTATTAGAAGATTTTGTGCCAATGTCAGATATCAAGGCAGCAGATACGAAGCCAGAGCATACCGGCATCCTCGATGCCAGCGGCATTGCAGAGTTTCGTCAACTACTGCGTTCTTATGACGATCAGGTTACTTCAGCCGCCAGAAAGAAAAATTTTGCTCAGGTTCAGGCTGCAGCCACTGAAGCATTAGGCAATCTTCGCCGTCTTGAAGCCAGTTACAACTGCAACCTCTCTCTGACAATCCATCTGGTCGAGTCAGCAGGTCTGGCCGCCAAAAACGCTCAAAGACTCAACCTTCAGCATCAGGGGCGCGCCGACAATTTTTATCGGGCTTTCATACTGCTGCAGAACGCCGGGGTAAATATGTTTTCCAGAATAGATATCGAAGCGCAAGTCTTTCATAGTCACGGCATCGGCATCATCACAAACGATCTGCCTGTCATACCATTCCCCTGAATGATAAGTTGCATACTCTACTGATGATTAATGCCAAATGACACGATGACTCACAGCCGAAGACTACCCAGCCCCGCACCTGCCGGCAGGCGCATGCTTAAATCGATTCCATGGCTGCTGCTGATAATTGGCACTATTCTAACGCTGGTGATAATTCATTTTGCCGAAAGGGAAATGCGGGACAACCTTCTGCAACAGGCCAGATTACTGGCTCAGGCTATGGATATTCAGAATGTGATGGCGCTGTCCGGCGATGACTCGGATCTTGCCAGACCGCAATATCGCAGGCTGAAAGCCCAGTTTGCCGACATCAAAAGGGGTAACGACAGATGCAGATTCATCTATCTGCTTGGGCAAAAACCTGATGGGCAGGTGTTCTTTTTTCTGGACAACGAATCACTAGCCTCCAAAAATTACTCACCCCCTGGTCAACCTTACGAAGAAGCCTCCAAAGCCATTTTAAACATTTTCAAAACTCCCATGGCAACGGTTGCTGGCCCAGAGAATGACCGCTGGGGGATTTTCATCTCGCCACTGGTCCCTATTCATGATCCAGAAACCGGAAAAATGGTGGCGATCTTCGGCATGGATTTCGATGCCTCATCATGGACCAGAGACCTGGCTGCACGCTCAGCATTGCCAATAAGCTTTACCATCACCCTGCTGATCGTTATCATAGTTGCCCTCAACATCTCACGCAGAAGCGACGCAGCGCCCAGACCGGTAATGAAGCGTCTGATGATGCCGTTATCTATTATGCTCGGCCTTCTGTTTGCTGCATCAGGAAGCGGTTTATGGTGGCAGTACCAGAGTTATATAGATGAGCGGGTCACACTTTCGAATGCGGAAATTTTTAACGGCTTTCAGTTCGATCTTGGCAAGCAATCTTTCGGAATGGCGGCATTGCTGAAATCGATCTCTGAAGATCTGCAGCTGCAGACTGCCTTAGCCGGCGCAGATCATGCAAAACTGCAGGCCGAATGGCAACCCGTCTATAACAAAATTTCTGCTGAAGATAACATAACCGAATTCAGTTTTTATGATGCTCAGTGCCAAAGGTTAGCCAGCTTAAACTCTTCCGGTGCAACTGACAAAATTTTGAACTGCCATACGTGCATCGAAGCTCAACGAAGCAGATCATTCGCTTCGGGTCTCGACCTGGAACCCTCCGGCAACCTTGTTCTCAAGGCAGTGATGCCGGTTCTTTCGCAGGGAAGGCTGCTGGGCTATATAAAACTCGTTAGAAAAACCGAAGATATTCTGCAGAACCTTAGCGCATTTTCCGGCAGCCAGCTTGGGCTGGCCATCCGCAAAGAATTTCTTTCCAGAACAGCATGCGAGCAGAGCAACAGGGAAAGGCGCAGTAAGATAGAATGGGAGGCTGTTGCCACCAGCCTCATCACTTATGCATCAGCCGGACATCTGCCGGACGCTTTTGCAAAAATAGTCGATCAGTTGGCTCAGGCAACCGGAGACCAGATATTAGCTACCCGGGAGGTCGACTACAAGCAGAAAACCTGGCGAGTATCAGCCATGCCGATTGAAATCGCCTCAGGGAAAACAATCGGGAACTTCCTGCTCATGACCGACATTACCTCAATAAAAGACTCATTCAGACAGCTCCTCCTGCTTGGCAGCGCCTTTGGTACCGTTCTTCTCACCTGGCTGCTCGGGTTCGTATTCGTATTGCTGCACCGAACTGATGCCGGCATTCAGGTTCAGCAGGCCGATCTTAAATTACAGACCCGTCTACAGGAGCTGGTGATGAAGATTTCTTCGACCTATATCAGTATACCTCTCGATAGAGTCGATGCTGCCATCAAAACCTCGATGGGCGAGCTTGGAACTTTTGTTGGAGCAGACCAGTTCTGCCTTTTCAGTTATGATTTCGACCGTCAGATTTGTAATACCACCCATGAATGGTGTGCAGAAGGCATTCCTTCGATCATGGATCGAACGCAGAATTTCCCGATGGCCGGGTTTCAGAAATGGATCGACCTGCAGAAACTAGGTATGACAATAGTCATTTCAGATCCTGAAACTTTGCCGGAAGGAGATCCTTTGCGCCGCACCCTCGCCGCTTTCGAGATCAAAAGCATTATCGGCGTGCCTCTCATGGATGGCGATACCTGTCTGGGTTTTGCTGGCTTTGGCACCGTCAGAAAGCCTCATACCTTTTCAGAAGTAGAAGAAAGACTATTGACCGTTGTTGCCCAGATGCTGGTTAACATCCGCAAGCGCCAGGCCGCGGAAGAAATTCTTTTGCGAAGCCGGGAACAAGCCAACGCGGCAAGCAGAGCCAAAAGTGAATTTCTGGCCAACATGAGCCATGAGCTGCGCACTCCGCTCAATGGTGTGGTTGGTATGACCGATCTCCTTATCGAGACTGAGTTGAATCCGGAGCAGCGCCAGTATGCCGAAATT
>CAZPCO010000113.1:6034-8988 GCA_964585025.1 uncultured bacterium
ATCAACGATGTACTCGATTTTTCGAAGATCGAAGCCGGAAAACTCGAGCTGGAAACAATCGATTTTCATCTGCAGTCAGTGGTGAGAGCGGCAGTCGAAATACTTGCCGCCAAGGCCGCAGAAAAGAAACTGCAGCTAACCTGGCAGATTGATGAGCAGATTCCAAGGCAACTGCGTGGCGATCCAGGGCGACTGCAGCAGATACTGGTAAACCTCATCGGAAATGCCGTCAAATTCACGACTGAAGGGGGCATCGACGTCAAAGCTCATCTGTTGAACGCTGCTTCCGATCAGATAACAGTAAAGTTTACCGTCAAAGACTCTGGCATCGGCATCCCGGAAGAAAAAATCGCCATGCTGTTTCGCAAATTCACGCAGGCAGACCCGTCAACGACGCGCAAATTCGGCGGCACCGGGCTTGGACTTGCCATTTCAAAACAGTTGACCGAGCTGATGGGCGGTAAAATAGGAGTAGAAAGCACCACCGGCGTTGGCTCAACCTTCTGGTTCACAGCAATTTTCGAACCGGCAGAAACTACGCAGGTCTAAAGTCGTTTTCAACCCAGGCGTTTAGTCAGATCGCCGGGATCGACAGCTTTACTGAGAGCTTCTTCACGTGATATTTTGCCGCTGCGAACCAGCCTGGCCAGATCATCGTTAAGAAGACGATTGCCACGGTTCTGCCCGGTGGTCATACCCGTAAGAAGCATATGAGTCTTACCCTCTCTGATCATATTTGCCATGCCATAATCCAGAACCAGTATTTCAAGCGCCGGAACCCGGCCGCCACCGATTTTTCGACACAGCGTCTGACTGCAGACTCCAACCAGATTATCAGCCAGACCGGCGCGCACCTGCTCCTGAGCTTCGGCCGGAAACTGATCGACAATGCGGTTAACGGTACTCATGGCCGTTGATGTATGCAGAGTAGCCAGAACCAGATGCCCGGTATTGGCGGTCTCAATTGCCATGGTTATTGTTTCGAGATCGCGCATTTCGCCGACAAGAACCACATCCGGATCCTCGCGCAATGCTGCTTTGAGGGCCCGCGAGAATGAAGCGGTATGAACACCGACTTCCCGCTGATTCACCAGCGCTTTTCGGCTCTGGTGAACAAATTCAACCGGATCTTCAATTGTCAGAATATGGCATTCGCGTGTTCGGTTGATATGGTCGACCATAGCGGCCAGCGTGGTGCTTTTTCCGCTGCCGGTCGGGCCCGTTACCAGAACCAGCCCCTTGGGACACTCAGCCCATTTTCGCAATATCTCAGGCATACCGAGCTCTTCAAGGGTAAAAATTGTATTGGGAATATGGCGAAACACCGCGCTGACTCCCTGCTGATCACGCAACAGGTTGATACGAAAGCGCGAATGTTTGTCCATGGCGTAGGCAAAATCTTCATCGCCGGTTTTTTTGAATTCCTCGATCGAATCAGGCCGCATGATCGGCTCCAGCAAAGAAAATACTTCCTGAGGGCCAAGTTTTAAAAACCCGGCAATCGGCCTGATCAAACCATCTATGCGCCATCTTGGCACCTGGCCGGCAGAGAGATGAAGGTCAGAGCCTCCTTCTTCAACCAGTCTTTTCAAAAGGTCATCGATATGCCGGACACCGGAACCGCCGCTCTGCTGGTCGCTGACCACAGCTTCTCCGGCGTAGTTCTGCAGAATTTTCTGAAAATATTCGTTCTCAATAGAGACCGGTTCAAGTTTCATCGCCGGCAGAAGATGCGCGATCGAACCTAGCAGATTGGCATCCATACGATCGCAGTAGCCGATCAACACTTTGTTGTCAACCCGGCGAACCGGGGCAACACGATGCCGTTGCATAAAAGCGACCGGCAGCAGTCTTAGAACCTCGACAGGTGGAATCGGGCTGTCACCGCGAAAATCACGATGTGCAGGCGGACGTGAGGATTTTTTCAGTCTTTCAGCCAGAATACGCATCATCGACATGGCAGCTTCGGGCACTACCATAGTCACCTTGCGGAAAACTTCGCGCGCCAGTTTGAGAATCATCGTTTCTCCACGCGCTATACACGAGGCGGTCCGTTTCTCGTTAAGAATTACCGCCATCTCACCAACCATCTGAGAACGTTCGAGACGGGAAATTTCTATCTGATCTTCGCCTTCACCGGCAACAACCGAAACTTCGCCCGAGATGATGACAAAGAAAAAGTCAGCTGCATCGCCGGTTTTCAGAATAATTTCGCCATCATCGTAAGCTTCGATCGTTCCAGCCTTGCTGATAACCTGGTCACGCTGGGCATCTGAAAGCGGCTCAAAAAACGGATTGGTATCAAAAGCGGCATTCGCCCTGGTTAGAATCTCGGTAGTCCGCTCCATTACCCGCATAAGTTTCTCCCTGATATGAATCTGGCTGATGAAGCATAACATAACGGTTCAGAATTGTCGCGTCCAAGGCAAAAATCACAAGGGTAAAAGCTCCAATGCCATTGATTCATGTAAACAACGGAGATCGAAACCCTGTTCGAACCCGGAAAAAATGACCGCTGCCAGAAAATCGCCTGCCTGGAGAATCTATTCTTAATGCCGCTGAAGTTACAAAATCTATAGAGAACCCAATTTCAAATTGCTGATTTTTTTTGAGTTTTAAACAATTTTCTGGCAAATCAGAAACAACGCTCGCTACCCATATCCGAGAAAACCTCGTTCAATTCAGGAGTTTACATTAATTTACCAAATCTGGCACGACAATTGCGTATATACAATTCGTCCTGAACAAAAGCCAAAAAGTAGATAAGCCAGGAGAGTTGTATGAATAAAAATATCGTTACCCTGTTCGCCGTAGCCCTTTTCGTGCCCGCAGCTGCAATGGCCCAGCACCATGGCGGTCCCGTCACCCATCAGCCTGGTCATCACAACGGCGGCTTCAGCCAGCCCAGTCACGGTAACGGCGGCTACAACCAGCCTGGTCACAATAACGGCGGC
>CAZPCO010000114.1:0-8985 GCA_964585025.1 uncultured bacterium
CCGGAAATTCCGGCACCCAGACTCCTTCAAGCTTGCTCAGTTCGCGGCGCATTTCCGACCTGGCGGCTCCACCCTTTTTGGCCTCGATAAGGAGGTCGCATATTTCGGTAATCACTTCTTCACCATCGCCGATGACCACGGCATCCATGAATCTGGCGACCGGCAGCGGGTTCGATGCCGATGGCCCGCCGGCGATCACCAGAGGGCCGTTCGTGCGATCTTTCCAGTGTAGCGGAATTCCTGACAGGTCAAGAATGTTCAGGACGTTGGTAAAAGTCATTTCGTAAGGAAGGGTGATGAATATTACATCGAAGTCAGCCAGTGGCAAGCCTGATTCAAGGCCGTAAAGAGGCAGTCCGCGCCTTCTCAGAAGTGCTTCAAAATCGGTCCATGGTGAAAAAGCTCTTTCTGCCATTATGTCTGAGCGCTGATTCAAAGATTCATAGAAGATTTTGATCGCCAGGTTCGACATGCCGAGTTCATAGAGGTCTGGAAAGACAAGACAGGCACGCAGGGCCGGATTTGCTTTTGGCAGCGCCTGATTTACTTCGCCCCCAAGGTAGCGGGCCGGTTTTTCGATTTCAAGGAGTTCCCAGTGAGAGATTGCTTCAATAATGTTTTTCATTTTTTTCGGTTGGGGGTGTTCTGTTTGTTAAGTGTATATACCAGATCAAGATCACGGCCGGCAAATTCGGTATCAGGCAATACTGCACTTTCTGGAACGGCCAGAATCGTGGCTATTTCGTTCTGAAGGTCTCTGAGAAGGCGATCTGCCTCGTCTCTGGTCATGTTCAGGCGGTTGCCCAGAACGGCCAGTCGAACCTTCTCGCCGGGCGTAAGTTTTTTCCGGGGCGGGGCTACATTGCGCAGAAGTCTCAAATTATTTGTCCAGTAATTTTTCTTCGGCCTGCTTGGCCTTTTTGGCAGCGTAGGTATTGGTTGGATCGATCGAGAGCGCTGCATTGTAAGAGGCAAGAGCAGAAGCATATTCACCCCTGCCGACATAGATGTCACCAAGGTTGATGAAGGCGTCGACATGGTTGGGCATCAACTCGGTTGCCCGCTTGTAATTCAGAATCGCGTGATCGAGGAGGCCGCGGCGGTGATAGGCAACACCAAGCTGATAATGTACTTTGCCGTTCTTGTCGTCGATTCTCGAGGCGGCTTCAAATTCTTTCAACGAGGCATCGAGCTGGCCTTCAAGAAGATATAACTCGCCAAGGGCAATCAGAACTCTCACATCGCCCTTGTCTTTACTCTGGTAAGCACGGAAATGTCTGATGGCATCCTTGTTCTGCCCCTTCTTTTGAGCCATTCGGCCGAGGGCGAACCTGGCTTTAAGATGAAAAGGTTCGTAGCGGGTGCAGATGTTCAGAAGCTCGATTGCATCGTCTTCACGGTTCATGTCGAGCATGAAAATTGCCAGATTGTAATAGGTTTCGGCATAGGATGGTGCCAGTTCAAGGGCACGCTTCCAGTATCTGATGGCCTCATCGACTCTGCCCTGCTTGTAATAAGCGAGCCCGAGGTTGTGGTGCGCATCGACAAAAAGAGGCTCCATCTTCAGGGTTTTGAGCAGATGTTTTTCGGCGGTATCGAGCTTTCCGTATTGTCCGGCCAGAGTTCCATACATGTATTCATCAAGAACTTTCTCGGAAACTTCGCGTTTCAGCTTGCCGGTAACTACTTTAGCCTTGGGAATAAGCTCAGATAAAGGTATTCTTTTTGTCGATTCCGACAGCTTTATGCTCTGTCTGCTGCGCCGCTCTGATTTTTTGTTACAGCCGGTTTGAAAGCCGGCAACGGAAACTGCCAGCAGAATACAGACTAAAAGCCTGATTTGGCGGGTATTCAATTTTGCGCTCCTGATTCGATTAGTGCTTTAACCGCATTATTTTAACACAGTGTCAGTTGCTTGCCAAGGCACCGCAGTTGACTGTTTCTGCCGTTGAATGTGAACAATACGGTGATTTCCGGAATCGAGAAGAAAAATACTGTCTTCGGTTACAGCCAGGTCAGATGGATGACGTAATCCGGTTCCATCACCAGCCTGGTCGATATAGGAAAGTCTTATGCCTTTCGGTGTGTAGAGACCCATTTCGTTGGTGCTGTCATCGCAGACTAGAATCAGCCCATCAGGATCTACGGCGACACCGGCAGGCGCTTTCAGGTGATCGACCATTTCGCCGACAAAAGACCCGAGACGGTCAAAAATCGCTATGCGCCCCTTGCCATGATCGGCAATAAAAATTTCGCCGTGCGCGTTGACATCTACCTGAGTCGGGTCTTTAAGATGCAACTGACTGAAACCAAACCCACCAACCTCAAAAAGCCGCTCTCCATTTGACGAAATCTTTAAAACTCTGTCGGCACGGCCGTCGACCAGCCAGATGTTATTTTCGTAATCGACTTTGATACCGCGTGGCCGGTCCAGCTGATTGCGCCGGTCATTGTCTTTGGGAAACAGATTACCGCGATAACTGCGGTAGGCATCGAAAATGCAGGCGCGACGATTGTTCTGGTCGGAAACATAGAAATTGGAGAACCCGCCTGCCGCAACATCATAAGGTTCGTCCAGGCTGTCTTCACGCTCTTCACTCTTTTCGCCGAAAGAAAGCCCGAACCCGCCGTGAACAGCGAGTTGACGGCCAGTTTTTGCTAATCTGACAATGCGGTCATTGCCAGTGTCAGCTACCAGAATTTCACCTTTGCTCTGATCGTAATCCAGGCCCAGGGGATTGTTGAACTGACGCTCGCCATTGCCGCGACTCCCTGTTGTTCCCTCGGGAACCATCGATATGTTAAATAGCTCTACAATGCCCGTGCGACCGGCAACTTTGCCTGCCGGTACCGAAATTTTGTAGGTGCCCTGCTTCATCAACCCGGGACCCCAGATCGGATCAGTCTGTTTTCTGCCGGAAACTGTACAGATAATTGATACGCAGCCGTCTTCTGGTAAATGAAATCTGAATTCGGCACTGGCAGAAGCAATCGACAGTTTGACCCACATTTTCTCCTGGGTATTTTCGCAGAATCCTGGATGCGAAAGACTGATCAACGCGACAAATATGGACAAAAATACCAGCGGCTTGTTCATGGATTGCTGACCTCGCGAAAAAATCGGTTGAGTTGCGCAATGGCGTCTAGATTACGCGGCCCAGGTCTGACGAAAATATCCTGGTCGAGGGCATGCAGCCTGTTGTTTTTGACTGCTTTTATCGTGCTCCAGCCAGGGCGACTCCTTATTTTTTCGAGGTTGGGCAGAGGGTAGGCGACCAGGATTACGTCTGGGTCTTCTTTGATTACCATTTCCGAGTTCACGACCGGAAAATCACCGATACCAGAGAAGATATTCTGCCCACCGGCTCTGTTTATCAGTTCACCGATAAAACTGCTCTGACCGGCAGCCTGGGCAGGAGTATCCCAGATTTCGAAATAGACCTTAACCTGGCCGGCTGGTTTCTGCAGATCAAGTTGACGAAGTTTTGAATCCCAGTTTGCTGAGAACAGAAGGCCTTTCTCTGGGGCATCGAGCATTTGCGCAAGGCTTGCAGCAACCTGTGGCAGCTGTTCGAGTCTGGTGGTGGCAAAATTCACGTATTTCAGCCCCAGTTGTTGAAAAAGTGGTTCATACTTGCGATGCATGCTGTTGGCATCGACAAGCAGGGTGGGCCTTAGCGACATGATTTTTTCAATATTGAGTTCGAGGCCGCCAATTTTTGGTTTTCCTGCTGCGGCTTCTGGAAAGTTGCAGAAGTCTGAGACCCCTGCAATTGCGTTATCGAAGCCCATGGCGAAAAGTAATTCCGTCTGGGAGGGTACCAGAGAAACGACCCGATGTTCGCCTGCGATTGCAGAAACAAGGCAGAAAAGAAGAATGCCAAGCAAAGCGAGAATATTTCTGGTCATCAGTTGCTTTCCGCCCTTTTTCGCTTTCGATAGAATTGGTGTTTCAGCCGATTGTGTTCATTGATTGTTGTCGAAAAATTATGGCCCCGGTTCCCGTCAGATACAAAAAACAGATAGTCGGTCTCGGCAGGATTGGCGACCGCTGTCAGGGCAGAAGTTCCGAAATTTGCGATCGGGGTAGGGGGCAGGCCTTCGTAAAGATAGGTGTTGTATGGCGAATCAACCTTCAGATCTTCAAAAAGAATGCGACTTTTGTGTGCACCCAGAGCATAGAGTACCGTTGCGCACGATTCCAGCTTCATCTGCTTTTTCAGTCGATTGTAAAATACTGAGGCAATCAGGCTGCGTTCATTTGCCAGAGCCGCTTCCTCCTCAATAATTGAAGCCAGAATACAACCCTGATATTGAGTCAGGCCACCGGGGAGTGGGCTGATAAAAATTCGGTCAATCTGATGTTTCATGAGACGAAGCATGCGCTCAGCAGCCTGAGAAGCCGGAGTTGGTCTGCTGAAATAGTAGGTGTCAGGAAATACGAGACCCTCAGGCGCTGGAATTAGATCCCAGGTGTTGAAAACTTTTCCGATCAGTCCGGGGTCGGAAACGGCTTCGATGAATTGCGCTGCCTGGCAGATCCCGGCGTCTTCAAGAATTGAGGCTACCTGTTTGATGGTGAGACCTTCGGGGATCGTTACTGAGATTGTCTGCAGACTGCCACGCAGCAATTTGAAGATAACCTCGTTCATGGTTTCGTTGCCGGTAAATGTATATTGCCCCGGCTTGAGTCGTTGATCTACAGCAAGAAACCTGATGTACAGTCTAAACAGCAGAGCGCTTCTGATCATACTCTTCTCTTTGAGGAGCGTGGCGATCTGTCTTGTATTCGTGCCAGGCTCAATGAAGAGTTCGGTTTTGCTGCCGGATTCGACAGGCCTGGCCATGTCGGTTATCCAGAGATAGGCACCCGATGTGAAACCTGCCAGCCCCAGAAAAGCAAAAAACACCACGAGAAACATCAATTTCAGGATTTTCACGGTGTTTCTCGAAGGAAATTATTCTGGTTTTTTCTTGAAATTAAGAATTGTATTTCTGCTGTTATCGAGTACGTAGATTTCTTCGGGTGATTTGGCTATTACTCCTGTCGGGTACAGAAAACTGCCCGGCTGATTTCCGAAGTCGCCAAGTTTGGAGATGAATTTTCCGGTGGAGGAAAGAATGACAACCGGAACTTCGCCAAGATCAAGAATGTAGAGGTTTCCGTCTTTGTCTATGTGCATTCCGGATGGGCCCTTCATTACTTCGTATTCGCCCTTTTCCTTGAATTCGGCAACGAATTTGCCTTCCATATCAAGTTTTACTACCCGGCAGCCGCCAAAATCAGAGATGAAAAGATGGTTGTCATGAATCATGATCGAAGTTGGAAACACCAGAGCGGCTTTGCCTGAACCACCGATAGTGGCCAGGTGGTTGCCATTAGAATCATATTTGTAGATTTCCGGAATTTTTGACATGATGACATAGGCATCGCCGGCACGGTCAATCGCGATGTCCATGGGGTATTTCATTTTGCTGGTAACCTTCAGATTCGGGGTGCCATCAGCATCGAATCTGACGACTTTGTTGCCACGCTGGTCGCAGACCCAGATATCGTCGGTCAGATGGTTAACACCTATGCCGGCGACGCTCTGCAGTTTGTATCCCTCGCGACCGGATTCCCCGGCTGCCAGAATTGAACTGCCGTCGGTCGACATAACCTGAATGCGGGTGTTGCCTGCATCGGCCAGAACCAGGTTGCCGTTCTTCGTCATATCAAGATCGGTTGCGCTAAGAAATTCACCGCGATTTGACCCCGATTTGCCAAATTCCTTGTCATACTGGAATTTATCTGGAACACACCCGGTCGCAAGAACAACCGATATCAGCATCAGCAAAGCACTTTTTTTGTTGAACATAGGAACCCCAAGCATCCTGTTTTAATTGTTAATATAATAATCCAAAAATAAATGTTTTGCAAAACATTTCTCGGGTGGTATAATCTTAGATAGAAGCTATGAAAAAATTAACAGCCGGTTTTACCTTGATCGAACTGATGATTGTCATTGCCATTATTGGTATTTTGGCAGCCATCGCGTTGCCACATTTCTCCAAAATCAGAGATCGTGCCCGCGAAAGCAAGTGCTTTGAGTATTCTTCTCTTTTGAGTAGAACGGCAGAGCTCTACAATATCGAAAAGAAACAATACCCTGAATCAGTAGAAGACCTGGCCCAGCTTCTCAGTGGTTCGAGAATGCCGCAGTGCCCTTCCAAAGGCAAATATGAATGGGTAAAAGGCACTGAAGAAGGTCTTCCTAATGGCAAAAAAGTTTTGTGCACCGTCCATGGATGTGCCAGCGCCACCTGGGGTGGCTGAAAACTCCGAAAACAAAAAAGCGGCCTGCAGGCCGCTTTTTTTATGTACTTCTCCACCCGCAGGTTCAGTTTTGTATCAGGTTATCCATTCTTGCTAGGGGTAGTGAAAGATCGAGATGCCCATCCTCAGCAGCTGGTTCGCTGCCATTGACCAGAAACTTGACCCTGGCCTTCGGGTCGAGCTCAGTGAGCGAATTTACCAGCGAGTATACCGCGAGTATCTGTTCGGTTGGGCCGGATTTCGCAAGTTCGGCAAATTCGCGACTGACATCGACAAAAAAAGTTCCTGAGTCGAAATACAGGCCGCGAAGCTTGATGTCATCAGGCATAAGCTTATACATTGTTCCGGTTACCGGCCCTTCGAAAAGGGTTTCCACTATCTGGCGGGCCTGAGCGATCAGCATCGATTTCCTGCGAACCCGGCGCAATTCAGAGGTAAGCAGATCTTTGCCCTTCATTCCGAAATAAATGCGTAGATCCTGAGCTTCTTCGGGCGGTATCAACTCGTTCGCGGCAGCAAGATCCTCGTTTATTGTAGCATTGCTGCCTTCCGGCGCAGGGGTAGGAGCTGCGGCAGTCTGACTGGTGGTAATTTCCGGCAGAATCTTTCTAACAAACAGGAAATAGCCAGAAACTATCAACCCAAGAATGATAAAACCCATCAGGATGAAGAGAATCTTTTCCTGATTATGTCTCGATGGTTTTTTTGTTGCCATTTTATTCTCCCCGGGTTAACCCCGTTACTTGATTACGATGCCATTGAAAAAATCAACGACGGCGTTGGCAATAGAATTGGCTACCGCCTGCTGATATTTGTCGCTGATCAGGTTTTTGCCTTCGGTTTTGTCCGAAAGCATGCCAGTTTCGACGAGAACTGCCGGGTTCATGATGAATTTGAGAGGCAACAGGGGCAGAGCCTTCATCCCACGGCTTTCTACTTTTAGATGCTGAACCAGTCTTTCATTAACCTTTTTAGCCATGAACATGGCAAGATCGAATCTGGTATTGTTGACCCATTCGGCAAATGCAGCGTCATGCTGGGCGCCCTTGGCATTCTTATCAACGAAATACCCGGTCGGTGAAAAGTAGTAGCAGGCGATGCCGGCTTTCAACGGGTCTTTTGAACCGCTGGTATGCAGGGAAATGAAAAGATCGCCACCGTTGCGATTTGCAAAGCTTACCCGCTGCGATTGCGGCATATCGATATCGGAAGTTCGGGTCAATACTGCCTTGAAGCCTATTGCCTCGAGTCGAGTTTTGAGAAACCTGGCGATCGCAAGGTTGATCTGTTTTTCTTCCGGGCGGCCCGGGTAGATGTAGCCGGTATCAGAACCGCCATGGCCCGGGTCGATCACTACTGTGCGGCCTGCAAAGGAACTGTCTTTAAGACTTTCCGGGGGTACTTCGATGTTTATTTCAGGAGCAGACTCGGCTTGAGCCGGTGCCGGCGGCACGGCGACCGCCAACGCCGGGGTTGAGGGTGCGGGTGCCTGAACTGGCGCTGATGCTACCGGAGCCGATGCGGTGGCGATCTGAGCGGTGGCGGTTGCCACCAGAAGATCTGCCGGGCATGGAATGCTGACGATCATGCGAAATGGCGAGGCAACCGTTTCAATGGTTGGTGCCTTGTCTTTCTGGGGAAGAGAAAAATTGAGAATCAGGCCGCTCCTGTCAGGGCCACTGTTGATATCGAGACGGGTGACATCGCGCCCGGCAGGGTTGGTGCGTTTGGTGGGAATCAGATTGCGGCAGCCGACGATAGTGAGCCGGTAGGTTCCATTCTTGAACTCGGTTCTGTAAGTAACCGGTGCGCTGAATTCAAGGACTACCCGGGTGTGATCTTCACGAGAGCTGTGCCTGAGAGCAAGAAGCACCGCTTCAGATGATTCCTCGATAGAAATTCCCGGGGGATTATCCGGCTCAGTCTGAGGTTGAACAGGCTGCTGCACAGGAGGCGCTGCTGGTGTCTGAACCGGAATCGGAGCCGGCGCAGGTGTCTGGGCAATAGGAACCATTATCTCGGGAGGTGGAACAGGGTTGCTTTCATGAATGATGGCCGGTGGCGCGATCGGCACCACGTTGGTCGTGCCATGAAAAAGTTTTTGCAGAGCAGCTGCTGGAACCATTATCTGGCCGTCCTGGATTCTGGGCGGCGCCGGCATCGTTACTTCCTGGTCGTCAACAATTGCAATGTTGTCATTGAGGCGAAGTTTTACCGATTTGAGTCCCTTGCGCATAACCAGCATCTTTTGAATCGGAAACCATTGATGTGCAATTCCCTGTGATTCGGCAAAGCTGCGGGCGCTTATATAGCCGTCCTGAGCGGAAGATGCGACCGTGATCGCGAGTAAAAGCACTGCGAATATCTGCAGTCGGTGCTCGGAATTGAAAAATTTAGCTGACATCAGTAGCGGCCTCCAAGTTCACGTTCCATATCACGTTTGGCATCGTTTTTCGCGATCGTATCCCGCTTGTCATATTTGGTCTTGCCTTTCACCAGGGCAATTTCGACCTTTACCTTGCCTTCCTTGAAATATAAACGCAGAGGCACGATGGTCATGCCCGAAGTTTTCACCTTGTAACCCCATTTCAATATTTCCTTCTTATGAGCCAGCAGACGTCGTTTGCGCTCCGGTTCATGGTCGAGACGGTTGGAAAAAGGGTTTGCGC
>CAZPCO010000115.1:0-1446 GCA_964585025.1 uncultured bacterium
CTTCGGGGCCACGCAACAGGAGTTGTCGGCACTCCTGAAAGCAACATGGAGTTCTCGATCGAGCGTGCTCAAAACGTTGCCGACTACCTCACCGCTGTTGGCATCTCAACCAGTCGCCTGACGGTAAAGGGTTACGGCATGACCAGAAATATCGCCAGCAACGACACCGAGGCCGGCAAAGCTAAGAACCGCCGCGTCGAATTCGTTCTTATCGAAAGTCCGAGCTGAGCCAATCATGAAGACTTTCATTCCGGCAAATCTTATCGAGCGGCCACTGTGCCACAGAAACCAGGCGTTCACTCTTGTCGAAGTTCTGGTAGTCATCGGTCTTCTGGTATTGTTCTCAGCGATGGTTTTTCGCTTCTTCATCGGCGCCAGCTCCAGCCAGCAGCGGGTTGCCGGCGACCTGCAGATGCAGGCGCGGGTTTTGAATTCCCAGAACCGCATCATTCGCATGGTACGCGAAGGAACCGATTTCATCATCCCCGCCCTCGGAGAAGAATCTCAGGCTCTGTTCTTTATCGACGGCGAGAGCAACATTCAGGTTCTCTATCAGCTCAAAGATCCAGAATTGTCGAAAAGTACCGGGAAAAAGCTTTTCAAGCTGATGCACTACCGGGTAGACGTTAAAAAATTTAACATCGGCAGCCCGGGCTATGACCCAAAAAGCAGCTCGGTGGTCGCAGAAAATGTCAAAGACATGGCTTTTCGCATCTCGAGCGCTAACACGGTAAATGTAACTGCCTGTTTTGCTACCGAAAAGGCTGAATTTCAGACGATGTTCGAAGTTGGGCTGCAGAATTCCGGAGAAATAGAATGAAATCCAACCGTGGCCTGACAATGATCGAACTGCTGATCGGCTTTTTCCTGATAATTTCGGTATCGATCATATTCTTTCAGACTGTTCACTCGTTTAAAAAGGAAACTACTTTCACTTCAGAAAATTTCCTCGCTTCTTCTTTGATCGAAAAGGTTCTCGAACAGTGTTACCAGGAATCCGAGCTCAATCTGCATGGCATGAAAGCAATCGGGCTCACCGATGCTGATGGAAAGCCTTACAATTTCTCAACCTTCATCACCGACAGCGAAACCGTTTTCTTCGCAAACCCAGCCATCACTGGAGTCGAAACCCCCAATCTGCACAAAACATTGAAAGACAGCTTCAATCTCAAGATCGATGGCGAGAAGAAAACCGGTTTTTACGAAATCAGCGCCGGCTTCAGCTGGAAGGCTCAATCCGGGCGTGGACAGGCGGTTTCCAACACCCGCATTCTTTCGTTCACGGGCGACAAGGAGATCTTGACCACTCTCGATCTTAACGAAGCCCAGGTTAAGGATCGCCTGGCCAAAGACATCTTCAACTCTCCGGGGGCTTCTCTCGAAAGCAAAGTCAGCAGTTCAGGGGCGCAGAAACTGCTTCTTGGCATGGGGCATATCTATTACTCA
>CAZPCO010000115.1:1456-8956 GCA_964585025.1 uncultured bacterium
GCTACGAAAAAGCAAAGAGCCTTGAGGCTTTTACCCAGCCAGATTCAGAAGAGTTCGGCAAATGTTCCCGGCTGTATTTTGAAATGGCCAGAGATCTTCTGCACCTGATGGTCAGCCTTAAACCCATGATCTACGACACCAGAGCCAACTTGAGTTTTCTGGCCAGTGTTCCGAAACCGGAAAAATACATTGCCGAAAGCCGCATTCAGCGTGGAGGCCTGTTCTTTCGCCAGTTGCGGCGTATCTTTTTCAACTGCCTGATCAAGGTTTCAGATAGATACGAACAGCAGCTCAAAAAGGCAGATACTCAGCGAATTCAGCGCCAGATCGTAGTGCGTCTCTTCAACATCAACCGCATTCTCTATGCAAATCAGTCGTTCAGCGAAGAGATGACCCCGGCACAGATTTCCGATAAATACAAAAAGTTTCTCGACACGATTCTCGAAAGTTTCCGGGAATCCGATCCGGCAATTTTCCGCATGGCCAACCAGGAAAAGGATTTCATCAGCAAAAACAGCCTGAAGGAAAACTTCTTCATTCTTAAACTGACCGATGAACTCTTCACCGCCATCGACCAGTATGTCGACATTCTCGATCAGCCGACGAGCTGATTTCTGTTCAGATGGTGCGGTTTAGAACACACTGAGGGTCGTCGGCAAGCGGATTACCGGTCAAAGCCAGTGCCAGAGCCCGGCAGCCCGGGCAGTCTTCGTAGGGGCAGATACCACAGATAAGCCCGCGCAGACGTTCGCGCACCCGGCTGCATTCCCATTCGCCAAGACGCTCGCGAATCACGGCAAATGGTTCTTTCAGAATGTTTCCGGTCGGCAAAGGCAGGCGTCGACAGGGGTAAACCGTTCCGTCAGGCATCAGGGCCATCGACTCGGGCCCGAGATTGCACAAGGCGGCTGCAAGCATGTCTTCTGGGTCTGCTTTGCCGCTGGTCACCAAGCCAAAAGCCCGGCATGCAGCCAGTTCATCCGGGTCGATTTCGAGGCCGGCAGCATCACCAATGCTGACTATGGCTTTGTACCAGTCATTCGCCGATAATACCGACTCTGAAATACCCATACCGGTTCCAATTGGGACGAAGCGTTCGAAGAGAATGTCGTCAGCGCCTGTTTCCCTGGCAAATTTGACGCTTTCTTTTATTGTTTCGCAGTTGAGGCGCGACAGCGTCATCATCAGAGTAACCGATTTGCCGGTAATCTCACGGTACAGAGGGATTGTCCGGCGCAGACCGGCCAGGGAACCCTTGCCGCGGATAAAGTCATTGATTTTTTCGTCACCGGATTCAAGAGAGACTCTGAATGAGCGCAGCCGGGCGAAACTGCCGAGTTTCGTCAGCAAATCAGGGTCTTCGATGGTGCCGTTGGTGATGATGTTTATTTCGGCCAGGTTCTCGTAGCTTTCAAGGTGCCTGATGAGATCGACAAGGTCGGGCACCATCATCGGCTCGCCGCCGGTAAGGTTTACCGTCACCGGCTCATTTGGAATTGCCGCCAGAATGGCATCGGCAGCCAGACGCCTGTTCGTGGCTCCAGCCAGCGGGTCGGCCTCTTCGTGCATATCCTGATAACAATGCCGGCAACGGCGATTACATCGATCGGTCAAATGCCATTGAAACCCAAACATCGTTGTTTATACCACCAGAATTGAATTGATGTGACCTGTCAGGTTTATCACTTATTTCTGTTACTAACAAGCAATTTTAACTCTCTGCCGCCGGCGAATTTGCCCAGGCACGCGGCAGAAGCACGAGCATCAGCCAGCCGAGAAGCATCAGGCCGAGGGCAAGGCCGAAAGCAGCCTGAAAAGCGTCGATTTCTCTGGTGCCGTCGGGCGAGACCCAGCCGACGATAAGACCCATGATCCACATGCCGAGGCCACCGCCGACAAAACCGGTGAAATTGTAGACGCCCAGGGCCGTGCCGGCCATCGAGGCCGAAAAGCATTCTCTGGCAATACCAAAACTGATAGAGAAAAATCCGGCACAAAAACCCATGCAGGCAAACAGCGGAATCAGATAACCCTGCATTGTTGAAGTGGCAAAAACCAGGGGCACCCAGCACAGCAGATAGCCGAACATGCCGGCGGTCAAAACCGTGTGCCGCCGCTGAACCGACTTTCCGGCCGCCATGCCCGATACGATTGCCCCAAGCATCAGACCGAGAGCCAGCCAGGTCAGGGCATAACCAACCGAGGTGTCGGGCATCTGATAAACCCGCTTGAGAAATGGCCCGGCCCATAGCCCCTGGAAGCTGATAATCGTGGTCTCAAAAGTGAAAAAATACAAAGTTACCGCCCAGAATCTTTTGGATCTGAGCATGACGCGCAGCCCCTGGGGAGCAGCAACTTCGACAGTTTCAGAAGCTGAAGGTTCGGCCAATTTTCCGGCATCGACCGGAGGATTCTCGACATTCACCTCATCGTCGGGCTGGTCTTTAACCAGAAACCACACCAGGACCACCAGACCAAGGGTTATCAGGCCTACTACTTCCATGGCGGCACGCCAGCCCCATATCCCCTTGAGAACCGCCAGCGGCCAGGTTGAACAGAGAGCTCCCAGATTACCTACGGCCAGAAGCATTCCAGTCATGAAAACGAACGAGTCTTTACCAAACCAGCAGCCCATGAGCCTGAGGGCCGGCACATAAACGCAGCCAACCCCGGCCCCGACCAGCCATCTGGCCAGAACCGCCGACTCAAACGAAGCCGCCTTGCCAAAAGCGAAGGCACCAAAGCTTGCCAGCAACAGAAACAGCGATATGGTTTTCCGGGCACCCCATCTGTCAGACATGATGCCAACCGGAATCTGGACTGACGCATAGCCAAGCAGATACATCGATGAGAGAAATCCGAGCGAGGCCGGGTCGAGGCCAAGATCGGCAGAGAGGTCACCGGCCATGACCGCCGTGCAGAAGCGGTGAAACATGACGAAGAAATATGACCCCGCCAGAACCCAGAAAATCAGCCATCGTCTCTGCATCGTTGCGTCGCCTCGGAACGAGTTAAAAATTCAGCCGGCGTAAAAACTTTTGCCGTGTACACACTTCTTGTGCATCGCCTGCAACATTATACCGCTTAAACGTTCTGATTGGTAGCATTGGCTCAACCATCCGACAGCATCATGCCATGACACGCATCGAAAAATTCAGTAGTTCGGGAGAGCATTAACAGTTCCATGCGGCAGCATTGTTCTACAGAAGGCCGGATGGTAACATGGATACAGGCTTTTGCCGGAGTAAACCATGAGCGACCTCATAAAATCGACTGCACTATTTTCAGAACCATGCCATGCCTTCAGGGCCAAACAAGGCTTCAGATGCGGGCGGCGCTGATTTTCCCACCCCAGTGGGATCCCAGGCAGCCACCGCTCGCTCCGGCTGTGCTGGCGGCAACTTTGCAGACGGCCGGAGCAGACACCCGCGTTTTCGATCTGAATCTGGCGCTCTACCGGAGATTACTCGACCCAACCCCCGGTGGGAACGAAACTTTTCTGCTGCAGCGTCTGCTCGACCCGGCCTCACTGACCGATGCCAGCCACTATCTGCAGATCAGCGAAAAGGTGCAGCAATTATTCGACGAGCGGTTTGACCCGCATGGCTACGACCGACTCTTCTGGGACACCTGCAGAATCCATCCTGCCAGTTCTTCTGCAGACTGGCAGACAGTTCTTGACGACCCCGGCAAGATCACGTTCATACGCCATCTCGAAAGCGAAATTGCAGACATTGTTGAATGGCGCCCGGATCTATTTGGCATTTCGATCATTTCCGACACTCAGCTGCCGGCGGCGCTCGCTCTGGCCGCCATTTTTCGTCGCAGACTGCCGGACTGCCGCATCGTTGCCGGCGGCGATGCCATTACCTATCGACGCAGCCTGCTGCCAGAACATTCATGGCTGCAGACGGCTTTCGACACCCTCTGCGCCGGTGACGGTGAACCGATGTTGCAGGCATTGGCAACTGGAACCGTTCTTGACAAGGTTCCAAACTCCATTAAATGGGTTACAGACAGTAACTCAAGTCAGCACTGCGAAGAACTCCAGAATTTATCACGCTCGCTCCGGCCCGATTTTACAAGCCTGCCACTGCAGCAATATCTGACACCCCATCTGGTTATGCCGATAGAAACAGCGAGGGGATGCCCATGGGGGCGGTGCGCCTACTGCATTCACCCGGTCAGAAGTGCAACCGGCAGGCCTCTTTATCGTCCAAAGCCTATAAAGCTCGTGACTGACGAGATCGAAGCATTTTATGCTGTCGGGCACCGGCGTTTTTTCGTTATCGATGAAGCTATTCCACCGGCTCGACTGCTGGAACTGGCAGCCATTTTTGTCTCTTTACCGGGGCCTGTTGCATGGATAGGTTATTGCCGTCTCGACGAAGGGCATACGCGCGAAGGTTTCATCAAAGCTAGAGCTGCCGGTTGCCGCAAGCTGTTCATCGGCGTCGAAAGCGGTTCTGACAAGATACTGAAACAATTCAATAAGGGAGTGACTGCGACCCGCGCCCGGCGCGTTCTGCTCGACATAGCGGCAGCCGGGCTGGCTGCACACTTTTTCCTGATGACTGGCTTTCCCGGTGAGAGCGAAACTGATCGCCAGGCGACTCTCGATCTGCTTGCCGATGTTCTGCCCGCATTCGACCCGTTCGGGGTGTCGTTCGATCTTTTTCCGCTGACCGGCGAACTTGAAACCGACCTGATGGCAAACCCCACCGCCTATGGCTGGAACGCCCCACAGCACAATCAAAAACACAACCTCGACTGGCAGTTTCCGCTTCTGACCGGGCCTGCTGCCACAGAAACGCTGGCAAACTTCAAAACCCGGATTCACGAACTCGCAGACGGGATTGCCGGGCCGGCATTTGGCCTGCGACACGCTTCTCTGGCCCAGGATTCACTGCATCTGCTTCTTCTCGAAGCCCGCAGTCAGCAGCGAATCGTCAGCAGATAAATCCAACACGTTACCACATCAGGTAGACTGCATTTGATCAGGATTCTGGCGAAAAATTGTCTTGCAGTCAAGCGTGTGACAGAATTAGAATTTTGAAGTTGAAGAATATGACGAAACTCTGCAGAGAAGGTGCAACAAGGCGTGAAATTCAGCAGACGCGGCAATTGCCTGGTCATCGCCGTTTTGATTGGAGCCTGTTTTCTTGGCGGTCTCCACTTTCTTTTCAAAAAAATCAACGAAAGTGAAGAAAAACAGGTAAAACCGAGAAAGCCTGTAATCAAAACCTTTCCGCATGATATTTCCGGAAAATGGCAGGCCTTGCTGGTCAAAGTCAATCCTCCGAAGAATTCACCCCCCGGCTGGAAACCATCCTGGATGCAAAGCAATTACCGCGATTTTGACGCGGTCGTGGAAATCGACAAAGCCTATTTCATCAGACGCCTCAAGTGGGTCGAGCTTAAAAACAACATGACGAATGTCGTCATTGAATGGTCGGCTCCTGATAAATGGCAGTATATGAAACGCATATCGCGGCCCAGAATGAACGAGGAACGCGGAGAGTCAACACGGGACGGCAAACGGTTGAAAGTTGCTTTTACAGGCGGTTCTCAGGGCTGTCTGCGCGAATGCAGCTTCGAATTCAACGATATGCCCCAGGTGCCGGATAAATATCAGTTCGATGGCGGGTTTCGCGAGGCTGAAACCAGAGGAGAAATCGAGGGCGAAATTCTTCTCTATGCGCCAGAAATTAAAGACAAGCAGCTGGACATCGGGAAAATGCGCGTCGAAGTCACTCCGTTCGGCTTTCAACTCTGGAACGAGGAATACGTCTTCAAATTGTTCGGCCAGAGCAATGAAGTTTATAAGCTGCTTTCCCAGGAAACCAAGGTTCCCTTCACGTTTCTCAAGAAACATAAAATTGACAAGGTCAGGGGCGGTGTTTTAAAGCAACTTAGCGTCGAGGGCTACCCCGGCATGTCGTTTCTTACCCTGAAAAACTGCGACTGCCAGTTCTGGTTCGGCGATGCAAAAGGCGAGGGCGACAGAGTGTTCGTAAACCTGCCCACAGACAGTCAGGCGGTTCTTTCCCGCGCCGAGGGGGCGAAAAAGAATGCCAGAGTGGTTTTTTCAGCCGACGGAAAGGGCAGAATGTTCACCCACGATGGCGTGCTCGAGTATGAGCTGAGCCGCTGAAGCCAGACTCAGTCCTGTTATGGCAACCGGCACGGCGAGGTCGGGTGAGCGTTTGCCCAACCTGAGCCCCTGCAGCCACTACAATCGGTTGCACCCTGAATGCCATCGGTCTTGCCACGGCCTTTGCACCCGACACAAACCCGCGCCTGGTTTTCCGGGAATGGAACCCAGACGTAGCCATCGCCGCCGCAGGCTTCGCATATACCTTCGCCTTTGCAGGCACATGGCAGATTGGCAGATTTTCTTCCTGTTCTTGTTTCAACCTGTTGTGCAGTTGCATTAGACCAGGTTGTATCCAGGTATTCGAGACTGATCAGCGCTGAGCTCATGAAATTCATCAGACTCACCAGGGCCTCTTTGTCCTTTCGGGTATGCAAAGTGGCGCGTGCCTGCATATCTTCGAGGCACTGCAACATCTCACGATGGTTCGCCATTTCCTGTTCCAGAACGTTCACTCCGGGGTAATCCTTCCGAGGCGTGTTGTCAGCCAACAGAGCACCCGCAGTGATGCACATAAACAACATCAAAAGTTTTTTCATCATTAACCCTCTTTCGAAAAACTGATATCGGGACATACAGTCATATTCTTCAGCAACCAATTTGCATGCATCCAACTGCCTGGCATGCGTTCAGATTTACTTTTCATCAAGAGTTTCGCGAACCTTTTGGGCCAGCTCACCGGTAGAAAATGGCTTCTGAATGAAGTTCACCCCATTTTCCAGCATTCCCTGGCCGGCAATTATATTGGCGGTATAACCTGACATGAACAGGCATTTCAGACCCGGGCATACGTCATTTACTGTCTGCAGAAGATCCCGGCCATTCATTTCCGGCATGATAACGTCGCTGATCAGCAGACTGATCTTCTCTTGGTTCTCCCGGACGATTTTTACCGCTTCTTTTGGCGAAGACACTGCAAGAACCCTGTAACCCTGGCGTTCCAGAATTGTTTTGGCGATTTCCAGGAGCACCATTTCGTCTTCAACAATAAGGATGGTTTCATTACCGCCATGCTTGATCTTTGCGTGTTCCTGGTCGTTTGCAGGAGCATTTTCACTACTGAACCTGGGCAGGTAAATCTTGAAAGTAGATCCATGCCCCAGTTCGCTGTAAACATTTATAAAACCATCATTCTGTTTGATAATGCCATATACCATCGCCAGACCAAGGCCGGTACCTTTGCCAACTTCCTTTGTGGTATAAAAGGGTTCGAACAGCTGAGAAATATTTGCCGGCGGAATTCCGCAACCATTGTCGCTGACAGCCAGCATTACGTATTCCCCGGGAATGTAGTCGGCATTTTCGGCGCAAAAGTCGGCATCAAAAGTGACCAGCCCTGTTTCGAT
>CAZPCO010000116.1:0-4683 GCA_964585025.1 uncultured bacterium
GATCGAAGTGACTGAGAGCGGCGTTTCATTGCCAACCGCGTCAGAGAATTTATAATAGAGGTTGAAGGTGCCATTGCCGATAAAATCGCCCTGATCGAGCACAATCGGAGCAACTGGCAGCGAAGTGGTCTTGAAAGTCGTCGGCAACGGTGATCCGGCCGAGGCCAGCTGATAGGATGCAGTGGCAGTGTCGGCGTCGACCTTGGTCAGATGCAGGTAGACCGGCAATGATCCAACCGCTACTTCTGTCAAAGCTGTAGATGTCGGGGCCACAGTCTGGCGCAGAATTGCCGTATCGCCGGTTGGGGCGGTGTTATTGACTGTGACCGCAAGTGAAACCACGTCGCTTTCCACCCAGTTGGGCGTTGTTGAAGAGTAGAATTTACAATAAATGGTTTGGGCTCCGGTAGTAGAACCAAGTGAAAAGATCTTTTTCGTTGCATATGGCTCCCAGAGGGAGCTCGGGTTAGTGAAACTGGCGATACTTGTAGTTATAAGCATCTGCGCTGCGCCGACAGCGTATAGATCGAGCTCGACCCAGTTCTTGTTCATCGGCTGGGCATCGCGGGTGCTGATGGTAGCACTTGCAGGGCCGCGCACAGTAATACTGTCGCTGACTGTGACGTATTCATTGCGGGTATTATGCTTGAAACGGGCATAAACAGTTTTGGTGCCGGCCTGCTTGTTCGAAAAAGGGAACGGCTGATCGATGGCAGACCCATCGGCGATGTTGAAAAAATCACCATCTTCAGAAAGCCGCATTACACTCGAATAATCAACGCCAGTGGTGACATTGACCGTCACGACCGAACTGTTGGTGAAAGAATCGCCACCGTTCAGCACTATCGAAGGCGACGCTGCCGAGGGGTCGGTTTCGACATTGATATCGAGCGAAATTATTGCGGTCTCAACACGACCGGTATTACGATATTTAGCATAGATAGTGTGCTTACCATCGGTTTTGCCAAGTGCGAAGTTCACCGAATATGTAAAGCTGGCCCACATGGTTTCGCTTGCCAGCTTTGCATAATCTTCGGTCAGCAGCATTTCATTGGCACCGGTCGCGAAGGGGCGCAGATTTACCGTATAGGTTGCAAGGGGCTGCGTATCGTTGGTTGCCAGGGTTTGACCGGTAGGCCCGGCTAATGTAATAGCATCGTTAGTCACCGTGAAAACGCCGGAAGCGTTCTGATAGCGCACATAAAGCGTCTTGTCGCCGGCGGTCGGAGAGAGGCTGAACGGATACTGCATCGAACCGTCAGCAGCAGCAAGGTAAGTTGTGACGGTAGCGCCGGAAAAGCTCATGCTTTCGGAAACCGTGAAACTGGCGGCATCTGAAGAATACAAACGCAGAGACACGACCGGGTTGCTGCTGCTCAGATCGCCATTGTTGATCAACACGCTTGCAGTTGCCGGGTCAGGAATATCTACGGTAACATTCAACGTCATGACCGGGGATTCAACATTGTAGAGATTGCGGTATTTCGCATAGATTGTATGGTTGCCTTCTGAGGTCGTCAACTTGAATGGCAGGGCATAAGAAAAGCTTGCCCAACCGATGCCGGCAGTAAAGCTGGCGTAACTTTCACTGATCAGCATTTCGTTGGCACCATCGGCAAACGGCTTCAGATTAACCGAATAAGTAGCCAGAGGCAAAGCATCATGGGTTGTCAGAGAATTGTTCGCCGGACCGGTCAGGGTAATGCCATCGTTAACAAGGGTCAGCACGCCAGAGGCATTGGCAAATCTTACATAAACGGTCTTATCTCCTGAGGAGGATGACAATTGCCAGTTATATACCATCGAGCCATCCGGGTTGTTTGGCACATAAAGCACCGGAGTAGCGCCGGCAAAGCTCTGGCTTTCAGAAACCGTAAAGCTGGCGGCATCTGAAGAATAGAGGCGCAGGGTAACCGCCAGATTACCGGTAGTCAGATCGCCATAGTTAACCAGCACGCTTGCAGAAGCGGGTTCAGGCAGATTGACGGCAACAATCAACGACATTACCGGGGTTTCGATATTGCCTATATTGCGGTATTTCGCATATACGGTGTGATTGCCCTCAAAGGCGGCCAGAGTGAACGACAGCGCATATGAGAAGCTGGCCCAGCCGCTTCCCGAGGTAATATTGGCATAACTTTCACTGACCAGCATTTCGTTGGCATTTTCAGCAAATGGCAACAGATTGAGCGTGTAAGTCGAAAGAGGCTGTGAATCATTGGTAGCCAGTGAATAGCCGGTTGGCCCGGTTACAGTTATACTGTCGTTAACAACCGTGTAAACCCCGGAAGCGTTCTGATAGCGCACATAAAGCGTCTTGTCGCCGGCGGTCGGAGAGAGGCTGAACGGATACTGCATCGAACCGTCAGCAGCAGCAAGGTAAGTTGTGACGGTAGCGCCGGAAAAGCTCATGCTTTCGGAAACCGTGAAACTGGCGGCATCTGAAGAATACAAACGCAGAGACACGACCGGGTTGCTGCTGCTCAGATCGCCATTGTTGATCAACACGCTTGCAGTTGCCGGGTCAGGAATATCTACGGTAACATTCAACGTCATGACCGGGGATTCAACATTGTAGAGATTGCGGTATTTCGCATAGATTGTATGGTTGCCTTCTGAGGTCGTCAACTTGAATGGCAGGGCATAAGAAAAGCTTGCCCAACCGATGCCGGCAGTAAAGCTGGCGTAACTTTCACTGATCAGCATTTCGTTGGCACCATCGGCAAACGGCTTCAGATTAACCGAATAAGTAGCCAGAGGCAAAGCATCATGGGTTGTCAGAGAATTGTTCGCCGGACCGGTCAGGGTAATGCCATCGTTAACAAGGGTCAGCACGCCAGAGGCATTGGCAAATCTTACATAAACGGTCTTATCTCCTGAGGAGGATGACAATTGCCAGTTATATACCATCGAGCCATCCGGGTTGTTTGGCACATAAAGCACCGGAGTAGCGCCGGCAAAGCTCTGGCTTTCAGAAACCGTAAAGCTGGCGGCATCTGAAGAATAGAGGCGCAGGGTAACCGCCAGATTACCGGTAGTCAGATCGCCATAGTTAACCAGCACGCTTGCAGAAGCGGGTTCAGGCAGATTGACGGCAACAATCAACGACATTACCGGGGTTTCGATATTGCCTATATTGCGGTATTTCGCATATACGGTGTGATTGCCCTCAAAGGCGGCCAGAGTGAACGACAGCGCATATGAGAAGCTGGCCCAGCCGCTTCCCGAGGTAATATTGGCATAACTTTCACTGACCAGCATTTCGTTGGCATTTTCAGCAAATGGCAACAGATTGAGCGTGTAAGTCGAAAGAGGCTGTGAATCATTGGTAGCCAGTGAATAGCCGGTTGGCCCGGTTACAGTTATACTGTCGTTAACAACCGTGTAAACCCCGGAAGCGTTGGCGTAGCGAACGTATACGGTCTTTTCGCCGGCCATAGAAGACAGCGTGAAGGGGCAAAACATCGACCCGTCGGGATTTGCCGCCACATAGCTCTGCACTGTTGAACCGGCAAAACTCAGAGATTCAGAAACCGTGAAACTGGCTGCAGACTCAGAGAAGAGTCGCAGCGTCACCGGGCGTTGGCTGACAGTAAGGTCGCCGTCGTTGATCAGAATTGTCGGCGAGGCTTCGGGAGTGCTGACCACCGAAACATCGAGCGTCATGACCGGGGTTTCAACAAAACCGGCGTTGCGGTAACGGGCATAGATCTTGTGAGCACCCTCGAAGTTCTGCAATGGGAAATCGAAGGCATATGAAAAACTCGCCCAGCCGGTTCCGGCAGTCAACTGCGCATAATCTTCAGTAATGAGCATTTCGTTGGCGTTATCGGCAACCGGTCGCAGATGCAGGTTAAACGTTGTCAGAGGCAGAGGATCGGGGGTTGTAATGCTGTAGGTAGATGGACCGACCAGATTGATCGAATCGTTGGCGACTATGAACGAACCCGAGGCATCTTCGAAACGCACGTAGACACTTTTGACACCCGCAAGTGACGACAGCGGATAACCGGTTTTGACCATTGCACCAGTCGAAGTATTTGCCAGATATGGCTCTTCGAGGACACTGCTGAAAGTGTCACTCTGAGAAATCTTTATTTTGGTCGCAGTCTCGGAGAACAGATTCAGACTCACTTCACGTCGATCGGTAGAGGAATCGCCATCGTTGATCTTGACGGTTCCGTTAACAGGACTGTATTCAGTGCCGGGCTCGAGAATGACGACCGGCACGATCTGAACCGCCGACCGGTTGCCGACACCATCGACAAAGCTGTAGTAGAGGTTGAAAGTACCATAACCGGAGAAATCACTGGGATTCAGGGGCACCGGCAGAATCGGCAGGGCATAATCGAGCAGAGTCGGCACCGGGGCATCGGCACGAACAAGCCGGTATGAAACGGTTGCCGTCATCTTGTCGGCAATATTGAAATGCAGGTAGAAAGGCATCGAGGCAGGAGAAATCTCGGAAACTACGGTAGAATTGGAAGCGACGTTGGTGCGGAAAGATGCGGTGTTTCCGGTAGGAACGGTCGCGTTGACCGACACAGAAACCTGCAGAAGATCGGTTTCTATCCATGTAGTGGTCGAATTGAAGAACTTGCAGTAGATGGTATGGCTGCCAACCCGGTTTTCAAGCGAAAAAACCTTGCGGTAGCTATAAGGCTCCCAATACAGAGAAGGGCT
>CAZPCO010000116.1:4693-8945 GCA_964585025.1 uncultured bacterium
GCTCGAAAAGCTGGCCAGGTTTTCGCTTATCAGCATGCGACTGGCGTTCTCGGCATACAAGCTCAGTTCGACCCACATTTTGTTCAATGGCAGGGCGTCACGGACAGTCATCGTAGCATTTGCCGGGCCAACCAGAGTAATCGAATCGCTGGCAAAACCGAAAGTTCCTGAAGCACTTTCGAACCTGGCGTAAATTCTCTTGGTTCCGGCGGTGGGAGGCAAAACATCATAGAGAATATTCATGCCGTTGGCGCTGGGAACATAAGTGATATCGGGTATGGTACTGAAACTTTCGAGTGCCGAAACTCTGACCTTTACTGCATTGGCTGAATAAAGATTCAGGTTGAGGCGACTGCTTTCGCTGACTGCGTCACCATTGTTTATGGTTATCTGGCCGGTAGTCGGCGTCACGATCTGGTTCGGATCGATAATGCGTATCGATGTTACCCCGAGAGCGCTTTTGTTGCCAACGCCATCGCTGAACTGATAATAGAGATTGAAAATGCCATAGCCGCCAAAAGAGGCCTGGGTCAGCTGTATCGGAGCTACCGGCACCACTTCGGTTTTCATATCGGCAGCGGCAGGCACGGCAGCGCCACCGGCGACGATTTTCCAGGAAAATGAAGCCGTATCTTCGTCGGCGACGTGGAAATGCAGATAAATCGGCATCGAGGCCGGAGCAACTTCGGTTACCCTCGTTGAATCAGCCGCTGCAGTTTCCCTGAATGCAACGGTGTTGCCGGTCGGCGCCGAGGCATTGACAGTAACAGTCGTCTGCACCGGCGCGCTTTCTATCCAGTTGGTGGCGGCATTGCGGAATTTGGCATAGAGGGTTCGCGTTCCGGTCTGGTCGCCGAGCGGAAAAACCAGCGAATTCTGATAACCTATCCAGCCGGTGGTCATCGATTTGATCGATGGATCGTCGGTGACGATCATATCGGTTGCACCCTCGGCAAAGAGCTCGAGCTGCACCCAGTTTTTGTTGAGAGGCTGGGCTTCACGGGTCAGAATTGAAGTGCTCGCCGGGCCACGCGCCGTAATCAGGTCAGTGACAATTTCATAATTTGAACTCTGCGGGTTGAAAAACCTTGCATATATTGTCTTCTGGCCATCTGGATGCGTGATATCCCAGAGAGTATCGGCAACCGGCAGCACGGCAGAGTTGTAGAAAGTTCCGTCGTTCGAGAGCTGCATCTGGGTATAGATGCCTGAAGTCAGCACTTTTACCTGCACGCGTGAGCTGGTAGTGATGGCATCTCCAAGATTAACGATAATCGCCGGCGTCGCGGGCGAGGTTTCGGTGATCATTACGTCGAGCGAGAGCACGGGAGTCTCAACCTGCCCGGTGGTGCGGTATTTTGCATAGATCGTGTGCTTACCGACATACTTTTCGAGGTCGAAAGCCGTATTGTAAACAAATGGCCGCCAGAGAGACTCACTGGCGAGATTAGCGTAAGCCTCGGTAATAAGCATTTGAGCGGCATTCAGAGCAAACGGGCGCAGATTGACACTGAAACTGCCAAGTGGCTGAGTATCGGGGGTCGTCAGGGCGTAACTTGCCGGACCAACGAGCAGAATCGAATCACTGCTGATCGAAAAAGTTCCAGAAGCGTCTTCCATGCGGACGTAAACGCGTTTTTCACCGGCGACCGGAGTCAGTTGATAACCGGTGATCTTCATCGTGGTAGTGCCGGTAGTCGGCACAAAAGCAATATCCGCAACATTGCTGAAGTTTTCATGTTCGGCCAGGCGGATTTTTCTGGCTGAATCCGATTCGATGGTCAGTGCTACCACTTTCGACTCAGTGCTTGGGTCGCCGTCGTTGATTTTTATGGTTCCACTGCTGGGCGGTTCGCCTTCGACCTCGATGCTTTCGACAAGAATTGTGGTTGTATTGCTCGCATCGTCGAGAAACATTGCGTAAACGCTCTGAAGGCCATAGCCGCCCAGTGTCCAGGCTTTGGTCTTGCTGTAACGTTCAATGCTGGAGCCCGTAAAGCTCTCGTTATTGGAAATCATCATATAAACAGATTCGCCGTCATCCGCAGTGACTTCAAGAGTCAGCTTGACGTTCAGCTGTTGTGTGGTCTCATCGCCGCCGTTGATCTGCAAAGACGGGCTTTCGGGAGCTTTAGTGTCGAGGGTAATCCTTGCTTCGACAGGCGCCGAGATATTACCGAGTGAATCTTTGAAGCGCACATAAAAGATTTTTGCGCCATCTCCAGACGACAGAACGTATTTGTATGGGTTGGCAAATTTAAGCCAGCTGGCGGTATCAGAAAATGTATTTGTGGTCTGAATCTGCATCTCGGTAGGCTGCTTCGAATAGTTAAAGCTCAACTGAACCGTATTCTGATTGGTTTTGAGCATGCCATTGTTGACGACCACCTCTACGACTGGCCCGGCCGTATCGAGCTGAATGGTGGCAGAAAAAACCCTGGTTTCATCGGCATTGCCACCTTTGAACCTGACATAAACAGTCTTGGGCCCATCGCCAGAAGAAATCTTCATTTTACGGGTGCTGGTGTAGCCTTCCCAGAAAGAGCTTAGAAAATCTGCCCGATCGGAAACCTGCATCTGGGTAGCACCAGGATAAAGAATAGTCAGAATTACATCAAGTTTGTTAGTCAGAGCTTCACCATTGTTGATCCAGACACCGAGGTAGCCTGAATTATCGGTCTGCAGAAGTATCGAATCGTTGATGACGCCGCTCATGTTGCCGAGAACATCGCGAAACTGCACATAAACCCTGCGGGTGCCATCGCCCGATGTAAAGGTGACGTCCTTGGTGAGGGAAAAGGTTTCCCAGGGTTGTGTGGTCAGGTCCTCGGTTGTGCCCACGCGCATCTGGCTTGCCCCGTCGGCATTGAGATAAATGCGGTTGGCGAGATTGCGGGTAGTCATTTCGCCGTTGTTGATACTGATCGAAAGATTGCTCGGACCTGCCGAGGTAGTAGTTGTGGTATATAAAACCGGGTATGTCAGGGACTGGCCATCCTGTGACTGTGCTTTGATCGAAAATCCGTATCGGGTTCCAGGAGCCAGACCCGTAATGACCGTCGAGTGGCTGGTTTCATAGTTCGCGCCTGTCGAAACAGTCAGAGGATTGGTCGTTGAAGGACCATAAGAAACCTGGGCAACGGTCGAAACGGTCGACCGAAATCGGAGACGAACCGAAGAAGAAGTTACCTGATCGAGAACGACACTCTCGAGCTCGATCAATGCTTTTTCTGGAATACTTACCGGATTGGCTGCAATAGCCTGGGCACCGCTGAAAAACAATATTTCAGATTCACCGGTACTGGCATAAAGATTATAGACGCCGGCCGGAATTTCGGAAAAAGCATAATTACCCTGTGAATCGGTGCGAGTGCTGCCGACTACCAGGCCGGTCGCGTCCTTCGCAAGAACCGGAATGCCGCCATACAAAGAAGTTTCGGCAAAATATACCCGGCCGGAAAGAAGAGCTCCGGAGGTATCTACTGGACCCAACGGCGAAGAACCGCTCCCACCGCTGCCACCGCCTCCACCGCCGAGGCAGCCAATGAGAACGCAGATTACCGTTGCCAGGGCAATAACTGACAAATTTCGCATAATAGCTCAGTTTATCACGCCATCAGCGGCAAAATCAATCAGCCATAAAAAAATTCGACTGAGGCGATCTGCTCAAAATAGTTTGAGATTGCTTCGCTGTGCCTCAATAACACCAACGCCCCGAGCCTGTCGAATGGTTGATGGGCCGATGTGGTCGCTTCGACAAGCTCAGCGACCGGAATGGATCACGTCAGTTGATTTTGTCGTATTCTTCCGCCGACAGAGCTTCATCCTTCCAGTTGATGATGGTGAAACCGGCAATCGGATACGGCGGAAAATAGTCGCCGCTGCCGCGCACAAATGTGTTATCGAACACATTGCGCCTGACAACCGACTGGTCGTTGCGTAATGAACCATTCAAATATGGCTTCACCGGCTGATTACGCAGGTGAATCATCGACCCCATATGCCGGATTATAAAACGGCTGTTCTTGTCTATCCATGGAAATGAACGCATTTCAGGGCTCTGAATATTGCCCAGCTCATTGCCAACCTTATCGGTGCCGTTGGCGTTGCTCCAGCGGGCGTTCAATTCGGCAGAATCGATCAGCATGGCGTTGACGGTCATTTCGGGAAGGCGGAAACCGGAACGCGGGTATTTCATCGTCAGTTGAAAGATTCGGTCAGCGATGTTCCATGGCCCCAGAGCTGCGTCAGG
>CAZPCO010000117.1:0-8855 GCA_964585025.1 uncultured bacterium
CCATGGTTGAAGCAAAGTCAGCATAAAATGCTTTTGAATCGCCATCATTGTAGGCAGTCATCGCCTTGTCGACTATAGCATCAAAGGTCTTCATCTCTTCAGCCGCTGGCATCATGCCGGCAAACAGAGCCGAGCAACTCACAACCACCAGAAGAACAAACAGCATCTTTAATTTCATTAGACATACTCCTGAGAAAGTTTTTCGAAGCAGGTACAGGGTATTGCGAAAATTTTCGACAGTCAATTACCCAGCTGAGCAATTATTCCGAGCGTTGGACAATACAACTTACGAAGCTAAATTCCCCCAGAGAGGCGGTAAATCATTTTCTAAATGCTGCCAGGGCCAGCAAGCAATTGCAGTTTATCTTCTGGCGCTGGTGTTTTTAACCGGGCCCTCTTTGCTGAGCAGGTCGCAAAGAGTACGGTCGGCAAGTACGTCTTTAATGTTCATTGCTCGACCATCGACGGTGACCTGGGTGCTTATCAGCCTGATTCCGTGACTGTAATCAGCATAGGTGTTCTCGTGGCTCCAGCCATATCCCTGTATAGGCTTGCCGCCATTGCGGGCATCGTGCCAGCCATAAATGACGACATTCTTCCGATGGCTGTCGAGATGATTGCTGATCACGACATCCTTCTTATGACCGGCAACAAGCTGACCATTTTGATGACCACGCTTCTGACACTGAACTTCGACAAGCCGCTGATGTTCGGCATAAAACTCATTCTTCATCATTCGTGACTGCCAATTCGCATATTTGCCACCCGACATAGGTTCCGGCAAAAGCCTGGTCTGTGCACGCTGATAGATATCATCAACCATCTTCGTTGTTGGCAGAATACAGGCGAATTTTTCGGCAATGATCTGCGCGGCCAGAGGGCTCATTGGCATACGCACGAAATCCCTGTCGTTACCGATCGCCAGATAATCAGGCATCACCCGGTATTTGACAGTGTGGTTTTTGCCGTCTTTAAGCTTCTGCGTGACCTCAATTTCTTTAAGATTGCGGAGAAACGAGGGAATGTTACCGGCGAGAATCTCTTTGAGAATCGCCTCTTCACGCTGCGCCGGGGTCATTTTTTCTGTCTGCTTGATGAATTCGCTGCCAGTGATACCACCATTTCCGGCTGAAATTGTCGTCTGGGAGTTTGCAGAATCACCTGATACCGCATCGCCTGCCTCGAGACCGGTCGTTACCCCGGCAGCAGCATCGTCTGAAACAGTGCCGGCTGCATTCTGATCAGATGCGTCCTGAGGCTCATTTCCGGAATCTGGCCGGGCGGTACCTGATGCAGGTCGATACTGGTTCATATCGATTTCTTCAATGCTGACAATAATTTGTCGCAGCATATTTCTGATGAAGGCAACCAGCCTGTCAATCGCAGGTAATCCCATTGGCGAGACCGGCATTATTTCGACGAAGCTTTTTACCAGCAAATCCAATTGCTCTTGATCGGTATATTGAACTGCCAATGGTCTGGTTTCCGGCCGGGAATTCTCTAGAACTTCTTCAAGACTCTGTGAAAATGCAGTAGATGAAATGGTTAGCAGAAAAATGAAAAGAATGCTGAAACGCATAAACCCTCCTGACAGACTTGCAGAAACTACTGATCGCCCATGTATTTTTTTATTCACTGACTTCCGGGCAGATTCATTATATCACTCCGCCAAGACTGCCAGAGCATTTTTTATCTCAGTTCATGCGTCATGCACAGTCAAAACTGGCAAATGTGCATTTTGTCTTATCTGGAACGGCTTTTTGTCAGAAGGCGATCGAGCTGATTGGCGAAGGCCTGGCTTTCTTTTCTGCCATAAGGAGCAGGGCCACCGGTAGTTGCACCTGACTTGCGAAGGGTATCCATAAAATCGCGGATAAAAAGACGCTCCTTGATGTTTTCCTCTTCATAGAGGGCACCTCGCGGGTCGATTGCCGCCGCCCCTCTTGCGACAACCTCGGCAGCCAGAGGGATATCGGCGGTTACAACTATATCGCCCGGTTGAAGCAGCTGAACGATATGGGCGTCAGCGACATCAAAGCCCTGCCCGGTCAGCTCAAAGCTGATATATTCTGAATCTGGAATACGCAAAACCTTGTTGGCAACCAGAATCACTTTAACCTCAGCCCGCACGGCGGCTCTGAAAAGAATATCTCTGGCTGCCCCGGGCAATGCATCGGCATCGACTAGTATTTTCACAGAATATCAATAAAGGCGGTTGCCGAGACTGTCATAAATGATAAATGCGGGCATATTGCTGACCCTGATGCGATGCACCGCTTCCATTCCGAACTCTGGAAAATCAATAACTTCAGAGGAGATTATGTTGTCTTTTGCGATTATTGCAGCGGCACCGCCGATAGTACCAAGATAAAAACCTCCGTGGCCGGCACAGGCTTTGACAACACCCTCGGCGCGATTTCCCTTTGCCAGCGTAACCAGCGAAGCACCTCTACTCATGAAGAAATCCATGTATTCATCCATGCGCTGGGCGGTTGTCGGGCCGAAACTGCCGATTACATACCCGGCAGGCGTTTTTGCCGGCCCGGCATAATAGATCGGATGTTTTTTAAAGTAGTCTGGAACAGGTTCGCCGCGACTTACCATTTCATAAATTCTTGCATGTGCCATATCACGGGCAACGATCATTGTTCCGTTCAGCAGAACAAGAGAACCGGCCCGGTGTTTGGCCAGTTGCAGCAAAATTTCGGGCATTGGTCGATCCAGATCTATTCCAGGAATATCCTTTCTGGCAGACTGGCATTTAGTCAGCAGTCTCGCGGGATTCCTGTCAAGTTCTTCCAAAAACAAGCCTTCAGAAGTGATTTTCGCCGCCAGATTGCGGTGGGCGCTGCACGATACGCCAACCGATACCGGGCAAGAACCTGCATGTCGAGGTAACCTCACCACTCTTGCCTCAATGGCCAGATGCGAACCACCGAACTGAGCCCCCCACCCTGTCTCTGAGGCAATTTTCATCACCCTGTTTTCCCACTCCAGGTCTCTGTAAGGTAAACCTTTTCCATCGCCGGAGGTTGGCAATGAATCGAGCCAGCCGGTCGAAGCGAGTTTCATTGTCTTAAGATTGTTCTCGGGTGAGGTACCACCAACAACGACTACCATAGTGTATGGCGGGCAAGCGGCAACGCCAAGTCCGCCTATCTTCTCACGCAAAAAGGCTTCAAGCGCCTTTTCGTTCAGAAGAGCCCGGCTGCCTTGAAAAAGAACGGTCTTGTTGGCCGAGCCACCGCCTTTGGCCATAAACATGAAATTGTATTCATCACCGGGGCAGAAGGCGATATCGATCTGCGCCGGCAGATTGTTGCCGGTGTTAACTTCTGTAAACATACTCAAAGGAGCTACCTGAGAATACCGCAGGTTGTTGTTTCGCCAGGCAGCGGCAATTCCCTCGGTCAGCATTCTCTCGTCGTCACCGCCAGTCAGCACCCGCTCGCCACGCCAGGCAAAAACCGTTGCGGTACCGGTATCCTGGCAGAGAGGAAGAAACCCTTCGGCGGCGATAACGGCGTTTCTGATCAGCGTGCTGCAGACGAAACGCTCGTTATCAGCCGCACCTGGGTCTGCAGCGATTTCGGCAAGTTCATCAAGATGACCCTGGCGCAGATAAAACGAAAGATCGTGAAAAGCCTCTTCTGCAAGCAGGCTCAAGACCGATGGTTCGACAGTCAAAAATTGACGGCCACCGATATTCTCGCGCCTGATGCCCTTGTCAGTAAGCTTTCGAAAAGTGCAATTCATGATCTTCATTCCTTCCCTTGATCAAGACTGTTTATTTTTTAGAACAAACGCCCGGATCTTCCTGATTCACTCGCTGAAATATGTGATTCCTTCTACCCCTACCCCTTTTTTGGGGCCGACCATGCCGACCAGCATGTATTCCTTCCAGATCGGGTCGTAAACGTAATCCTGCCACAGCCTGAAATTTTCTATCTGGCCCGAAAACTTCACATGGGTGCGCGTGCCGGTACAATACATCTGCCAGTTACCAATACTGATCTTGTCTTTACAGGCAATCCCGATCGGTACATTAGCGTCGATGACTGCCTTAACCTTCTCTTCAACGTCATGAATGTTTATTTCGGGTTTTTCGGTGAACTTGATGACAAAACCGTGCTTGACATCAGAATGCAGAACCCGGCGGGTATAGTTGTAATCGGCAGCCAGAATGTAACTGGTGATGTCTTCGGCTGAATGAGCCATACGCCGGTAAATCGCAGTCTTCTCGGCATGAGCTTTGATTTCGGCAGGGAAAGGCCCGAACACCGTTGGACGGCAGACCAACAGCTCTTCACCAATGGCAAATATTATCTGAGCGTTGTAACCAAGCTGCTTGTAGAGAAGGTCAAAATGCTCGATAACGACTCGTCTCCCATTTTCTACAGCACGGTTAACCGCTTCGACAATCTCGAATGGCTGCTTAAAAGCCAGTTCATAGCGCACATCGAGATGAAAAGTATGCGGAGCGAAGAAGTTATCTGGCTGAAAATCATAGATTGGCGTGCTTCTAAGGTTGACACCATCGTCATCATTGGTCAATTCAAGCCCGGGAAACAGCCCCTTGATCAGCGTCGATTTGCCGGAGCCTTCACCGCCGATTATACCGATAAGCAGATCGGTAGGTCCCAGATAACGACCGGCCAGCAGACTGCCGAGCATATAAAGTCTCGGCCGCCCGCGGGGTGCGTAATAGGTCGAATACATCAATGTCTCGAAGTGAGACATGTTGGAGTTCAGAAATGAGCCCTGCATATCAAAATTCGATGGCCAGCAGTGGTGCGTGCTGCTGAGCTCCGTAAATGTCGGTTTCGCCGGGAGCTCCAGATGGCATCGGTCGCTTGATGGTAATTTTTACTGCATTGGCGGGTTCGAACCATACCAGGTTGAGAATGTCACTTTCGCTGATTTTGAGCACTCCGGCCATCTGTTTTTCATTGATCAGTTTCTTCGACCTGAACATGTCGAAATATTCTCTGTTCTTGAACATAATGTCGAATGTCAGCTCGTATGGGCCTGCATTTTTCGACCTGATTACCTTGGCTGCCTCGAGAATGTTTCTTTTCATTTCAGTACCCCGTTCTTGAAGGTTTCGATACGGTGGGTGAAAAGCTTTTCACCGGCCGGGTCCATCAGATGATAGACAGAGAATTCAAAAACCTGGCCCATTTTGATGTCAGAGGGCGAGAATGGAAATGCCAGATTTCCGGCTGTCGAAATGCGGCCTTCATAGCCATAGTGCAGCAGAGTCGAGCGGGCAACGCTGCAAAGAGTATCTGCCTGTTCCTGAGTGTCACACAAGGCTTCGATAATGATGCAGAGTTCATGCGCCGGCGGATTATGCAACGGTTCAAGCGGCCCCATGACCCCGTTACGGCCATAAACATGAAAAAACAGCTGCTTGTCACGGTCTTCGCCCGGCGACATTTCCTTAAGCTGCTGTTTAACTTCGCCGAGAATCTTTTCGATGCCGCCAATCATAATCGGGTCACGGGTTCCGGCGATACTGATACTTCGGAACCCTATCGGACGGGCGCCCTCAAGTTTGATCAGATATTTCGGAGTGGGTTCGAAAACACTGCCTTTAACTTCAACCCGGCCATCGCCGAGATCTTTGAACGAACAGCCTTCTAGATTGATCGAACCACCCGGGCCCGGGAGGTGATAGGGATCGGATTTTTCGTAGAGAGTGTGCGCAGCAGCCGATTCACAGGTAAATCTGCGTTTCGGGCTCAGCGCTTCGAGAATGAACGAATCTTTCGTCAGGGTGCCAAGAGCGCAGTCAGCGCCTGAACCGGGAGTCGCTGCAATGGCAGCGCATTCGAGAATCTTGCCCATATGCAGTGCCAGACCTTCAGAATAGCCTTTCATGACCGGCAAAGCGGCAAAACAGGCCGGATCATAACAACGACCAGCCAGCACAACATCGCAGCCATCCTTCAGGGCGTCGATTATCGGTTCAATGCCGATCTGAGCAACCAGATAAGTGGTTTCGTCGATCAGTTTTTCCGTCAACTCCGGTACACAGGCCAGGGGGGTAATGCGGCCCTGGCGCAGGGCCTTTTTTGCAGCTTCTTTGCTGACATCGGAAGCGATGATGCCCATTTTGAAACTGAGTTTTTCTTCTGCAGCTATTTCGACAATGATCTGGCGACACCATTCAAGGTGTGCCGAGGCCCCCGAACCGCCAGCCGTGCCGACGACAACCGGAACCCCGTTTTTGACTCCTTCGCGGATCATGTAACGCAGATCACGTTTAACAAAGGCGCGGTCGGTAAAAGATTTGCCGGCGCCAAGATAATAGGGGCCAGGATCGGTTGAGCCAGCATCACAGCCGATCAAATGCGGCTTTCTTTCCATGCCCCGCATGAAAGAAGCTTCCGGAAAACCATATCCAAGAATGGCGGTCGGTGACAATACTCTGAATTCTTCGTTCTTGCTCATTTCATTTAACCCCGCTTTTCATTCGCAACGTGGTGATAATGCGTTCAAGTTCGTTGTTAACGATGGTGTAACCTTCGTCAAACCCCATACCAGGCTTGGCCAGCATGCGCTCGGCTCTGGCGGCGACAGCCAGATGCACGCAGATCTTTGCAGTTACGTCAGTTTCGTTGCAGGTTCCGCCCTGGTAGGCTTCCATGCCGTGCTTGCGACAATAAATGACGCTTTCGACGATATTATGAATGCCGCCGAGATCGGGCGTTTTGATCTGCACCATATGGCATGCCTTCGCATCGGTGAAATCTCTGACGTCTTCATAGGTATTACACCATTCATCAGCGACGATTCTCACTGCTGATCCAATGCTGTGAAGACGATCAGTGATCTTTTTCAGACTTTCGATCTGCAGCTGCTTCTCTTCCATGTCCACCGGGCCTTCGATATAGAGGCGCAACCCGTCAGCGTCAGGCTCAAGCGATGCAACATAGTCGGCAACCTTGTTCATGTCATTGGCGAAAATCTGGCCAATGGTGCCGTAAACGTCGATGTGCAGGTCGGGCCGGTAGCTATCGCAGGTGCGGAGCTTTTTAACGCGGCTGGCGAGCCAGCGCACGTATTCGCGCAGCTTTTCACCATTACGGCCAAGTTTTTCCTCGACGTTGTTGATCAGACCGTGCGGCAGCACTTCAACGCCCTTCAGAATCATCTTGTCGACGTTATTATAGCGGTCATCGCCAGTCTGACCGAAGATCGGAACCCGCTGGGCGACAACCGGCAGGCCATATTCGCTGCAGACGACTTCGCATGGCATCAGTTTGAGCGACCTGGCGCGGGCATCGAGTAAAGCCTGAGTCAGCCCGTATCTGATCGCTGAATGTAGTGGTCGGCCCTCGATTACCAGCTCGGAAAAAGTTTTTGCCATGTCTTTGAAGGTTCCGATTTCAAGACCTTCAAGACGCGGTCTGAGATGCTTTTCGAGATAAGGAACGTATTCATCGGCCAGAAACAGAGGGTCGCGCCCGCCGGCACCGGAATATTGTACTGCAGCACAGTCACCGCAGGCTATCTGCCCATCTTCAAGCATCAGAAGAACGGATATACTCTGACCAGCCTGCCTGATACTTTTAAAACCAGAAGTCACTGGTTCGCCGACATAAACGAAACCGTCATGCCCGGCGCCCTTTTTGATGGCACGCTGATCGTCGAAGAAAAAGGCCGAAATACCTTTTGAAAAAGCCGCTTTAATTATCTTCATCTTGGTCTCCCAACTAATGCACCTTTGCTGATTGCGTAAATATCGTCCGTTACCATCTGAAAGCAGACACTGCGGCCTTCGGCCTTAGCTCTCTCTTCCAGTTTTTCGCGATGATAAGCCATTATTTCATCATTCAGGGCCAGATTGCCCTTGTTAAAAACTCTTATGAATCCGTTATTGTCGCGCATTGGCAGAATTTTACCGTGATTGTGAATAGATGGAGCAAACGGGACGTCCATTACCCCGGCTTCAAATGCAGCGATGACACCTTTTTCAACATCACCGTTTCCAAGACGGTAGATTGCTTCCATAATGCATCTGACCTCTTTTTCGATCTGCTCGATCTCAATCCGATGTTCACTGCCAATCTGAAACTTCTGGTCGCGCAGCATGCTGACCGCCTGGCGGGTACAGCGCAATCCCTGCGCGTTGGCTTCTTTAGTCGGAATTCCCATCGCTTCGTGAGGAGATTTAACGATGACCTTATCGGCGCCAGCAAGCACAGCAACTGCCGCTCCCCAGCTGATAACCGAGAAAGCCTTGGCTTCGTCTTCAGGAAAGCCGCCCATCCATTGATGGAAAACAGTTGTCAGTTCGTAATCAGTGAAGCCCTCACGGTTAAAAAATTCCTTTGCGAGGCTCTTGAGCGAAACCATCGCCGCAATATCCTGAAACAGGTTGCCCCCCTGACCATACCCGAGGGTGATCGATTTAACTCCCTGCCGAAGCGCCAGAATACCTTCGATTATCGCCACCACATGGCTGACAAATGGAGGTACAAGGGTTCCGGTAAGTGGACCGAACGGCTCACGGTTGATATGAATACCATGTTCTTCATATATTCCCACCAGGCGATCGACATATTTCCAGTCATCGATCGATTTCTGCAGCGGCACCTTTTTGGCATAGGGAATATTGTAGGAAATACCACCACCTTCATAGCTGGTAAAACCGCCGGCAAGAGTAATTTCGGCGAGAAGACGCGCATCAGGAGTACCGTGTCGCACCTGAATCGGCGACCTGACAGCCTCTGTTACCTGCCTGCAGCCGGCAAGTCCGTGATTGACCGCCGGAAAGCCGTTAAGCAGCGACGTTCTCGACTGCAATGACTTTTCTATCCCGACAGCTGCTTCCTGGTAACGGTTCT
>CAZPCO010000118.1:0-8838 GCA_964585025.1 uncultured bacterium
TCCGCCTCTGCCACTTCTGCATCCGTTGCGTTCGGGTTGGCTCGCTTGTAGCCTGCAGCAGGCATTGCTCATCCCAAACTATATCCTGCTTTCCAAAATAGGCTGGGTCAATACCTACATGGCGCTCATAGTTCCATGGCTGGCCTCGGCCTATTCAGTCTTTTTCCTCAGACAGTTCTTTCTCCAGCTTCCCAAAGACCTCTTCGAAGCCGCTACTATCGATGGCTGTTCCAGATTCCAGTTTTACTACAAGGTAGTTCTGCCACTCAGCATACCGTCGATGGTCACTCTCGGCATCTTCTCTTTCCTTGCCAACTGGAACAGCTTTGTCTGGCCGCTCATTGTCACCAACGACACCAACCTGCGCGTTATTCAGGTTGGTCTAAGCTATTTCTCATCTGAAGCCGGAACCAAATGGGGTCCGCTGATGGCAGCCTCGACAATGACCATTCTACCTCTTGTCGTCGGATATTTCATGGCCCAGAAGCAGTTTGTCGAATCACAGGCCACTACCGGCATGAAGGAGTAAGCATGCGAAACTTTTTAATTGCGACACTGATCTGCTGGATACTCGTAGTCGGCCTGATAATTCAGGATGATCACAAAACTGCCAGCCCGGCAAAGACCGATGCAGCCGGCGGCAAGATCGAAATCGTCTTCTGGCATGCGATGGGCGGCCCGCTCGGCATTGTCATGGACGACCTGATCACCCGTTACAACAAAAGCCAGAACAGCTATTTCGTTAAAAGTGTCAACATGGGCAGCTACGACACACTGGCAAAAAAGGTTCTGGCTTCACTCGTAGCCAACGAGGCACCTGATATTTCCCAGAACTACGAAACCCTCACCAAAAAATTCATCAAGCATCACAAGATTGTCTGTCTCGACGATTTGATCGCTTCCGAGAGTGAAGACATCAAAGCGGATATCGTACCGGTTCTGCTCGAAAACAACACTTTCGATGGCAAGCTCTATTCATTTCCCTTCAATAAAAGTGTGCCGGTGCTGTATTACAACAAAACCATGTTCAAAAAGGTTGGTCTCGACCCGAATCGAGGACCAGACACCCTCGACGAGATGATCGAATACTGCCGCAAAATAACGAAATATCATCGTGAAACCCCGGGCGAAGATCGCTCGGTTTATGGGTATGGCTGCAGCAAAGCCAATGTCTGGTCTTTTCTCAACCGTATTCTGCAGTTTGGCGGCCAAATCGTCATCGATGGCCCTGATGGCGTTATGAAGTCTGGTTTTTCTGGACAGGCGGCCATCAAATCTCTGGATTTTCTGCAGAATCTTCTCAAAGAAGGGCTGGCTCGCGAAGGGCAGGCATTCGACCATCAAAACGATTTTATCGCCGGTAAGGTTGGTATGATCGAAAGCAGCATCGTCAGCAAAGTCTTCATGGAAGAAGATATCAAGAATTTTGAGTATGGGATTGCCCCACTGCCGGGGTATCAGCCCACCAAAGCCGAGGCAGGCGGCGTTGCCGGCGGTGGTTCTGTCAACCGTGGCGTCATTCTCTCGGGCAGCAATATCAACATCTTCAACAATGGCGACCCGAGAAAGATTGCCGGAGCCTGGGATTTCGTCAAGTGGTTCACCTCGACCGACATAGGCGCTGAATGGAGCGTAAGAACGACTTACCTGCCGGTTCGCAAGTCCTCGGTTGACAGCGAAATCGTGAAAAAAGCCCTCGAACAGGATTCCAATCTGCGCGCACCGTTTGTACAGCTCGATTATTGTCACTTTGAACCGCGCCTCAGTGTCTGGTTTGAAATCAGAGATCTGATGGCAGATCATCTTGAAAGGGCTACCATCGACATGGGACCGGCCGAAACTTACTGCAGCGAAATGGCCAGGGATGTCGATGCGATTCTGAGACATGCTTCCCACTGATAAAATCAACGATGCTGAACTGATTATTTCCCGAATAAAGACAGCCGGAAAAATTCTGGTTGCCGCTCATCTGCGCCCTGACGGCGATGCTGTCGGCTCGGTTTCCGGGCTGGTAAAATCGCTTCAGAAAGCCGGCAAACATGTTGAAGCCGGCCTGTTCGATGGTGTACCTGAAAGATTCATGTTTGTCTGGCCTGAAGTGCCACTGCTCAGAGAACAGACGATCGATGCCGATCACGATCTGATTTTGATTCTCGACTCAGGAGACGCCGATAGAACCGGCTTCACCTTCAAACGTGACCAGCAACGAACATGTCTGATCAATATCGACCACCATGCCAGCAACAATATGTTCGGCGACCTCAACTATGTCGATACTGGAGCAGCGGCAACCTGTGAAATCATCGCCGCTCTGCTCGAACATGGCGGTCTGCCGCTCGATGCCGATGTAGCCCTGAGTCTGATGCTCGGCCTGATAACCGACTCGAGATCATTTCAGAATGAAGGGCTTCGCCACACAGCACATCTTGCTGCTGCCCGGCTGCTCAAAACCGGTCTGGACACAGCCCCGATTCTCAGCACTCTCAACTCAGGCAAAAGCGAAGGTGATCTTCGGGTGCAGGGGTTTGGGCTGAGTAATTTCAAACTTGAATGCCAACGTCGACTCGCGACTCTGGTAATCAGACAAAGCGATCTGCAAAAGCTTGGAGCCTCATTCGGCAATGTTTTTGGCAGCGGCATCTTCAACCTGATGCTTTCTCATAACGAAACATTTGCCAGTGTGGTCATCTTCGAACGTGAAGACGGCATGTCCTTCTGCGAATTCAGATCACGGGGTGGCATCAATGTTAAGGACGTGGCAGTGGCTCTTGGCGGCGGCGGGCATCTTGCAGCCTCAGGCTGCAGCAGAGCCGTGCCGATCGATCAACAGGCCGCCGATGCAATTTCCCTGATGAAAAAACAGGTCGACGCATTTTTCAGCACCCGGGAGCAGATCAACTGATGCGAATACTTGCAGCTGCAGCTATAGTTGCTTCTTTGCTGCTGCCGGCCTCTTTTGTTTCTGCACAATCGGCTGACGGTGAGAAAAAAACCGTTCTGACTGAAATCGCCGGTGTTGGTGAGCTGATTCTAGAAGAAAATGACGCCGATCAGGTTGAGACTGCCAGACTGATGCTGCAGAAACCAGGCGGTGCCAGGCAGGTTATCGACTCTTACGAAGGCCTGCTTCCTGCCGAACTGTTGAAATACGATCTTGACGGCGACGGAAACATTGAAATCATTGCAATTCTGAAGCCGCCTGACGGTATCGATGTCATGCCTTTCATTTATACCGATCTGAATACTTTCAGACGTGTATTCCCGCCTTCCGGTCAGGAAAGCAACACGCTTATCTGCAGGGAAATTTTCGTTACCACTCACGCAGGCCAGCCGGCCATCTGCGCAAAAAATCTGATTTCATATCATGAATTCGGACCGCCCGACCTTTTCCGCCTCGAATTCTACCGCCTTGAAAAGGATCAGTAGAAGCTCGTTAACCAGGAATTCAGCACCGGCGATCATTTCAATATCCTCAAGAACCGCGGCGGCTATGCGATGCATGCCGGGCAATACCTTGAAGCCCTAGACTTCTACAACCAGGCTATCGCTTCGGCAAGCGGCGAGATTTCGACCAAGGCCTACATCGAAGCCCTTTTTAACCTTGCCCAGGCCAGAAAATTCACCAAGGATTTCAAAAGCGCCCTGGAATTGTTCCAGCGCATCGTCGTCGAATTCAGTGAAAATGCCTACACTGCCGATGCCCAGCGGGAAATCGAACTGATTTCCGGAAATCAGAACAATATCGATGCCCTCTCCTTTTACGTTGATGTTCTCAGCAACATCAACTGTGATCGCTGGGAAACCGCCCTCGAGCTTCTGCAGAATCACCCGGCTTCTAAAGCCGGCGGCAGCCTCCAGGACAGATTTCTTTTCACCGAAGCCGAAGTATTGACTGCATTGAACCGGGTTGAAGAAGCTATCAAGGTATTGAACGCAATCAAAGAGAAATATCCTGACAGTCCGATCATTGAAAATGTCGATGCCCTGCTTGCTGACATGCAGGAACGCCCGGAAGAAACAGACGGATTATGAGCAAGGACACAAAGCCCAAAAAGGCGTGGAAAGCGGAAGAAGAAGTATGGCTGACGCCCTTTCAGAAAGTCATACTCGTTGCGGTTGCTTCATTCATCCCCTTCTTTTTCGGCATCATTCTGCCGACATTTGCGCGCGATCACTACGTCAAAAAGCTGAAAATTCCGCCTGAATTCTTTCTTACCGCCCCGGAAGAAATAAACCTTGTCAGCACCGGAGAAGTCGGGGCAACCTACAAGGTTTCGATTCATGGCTATGAATTCAAGGTCCCTGATAAATTCACCCCGTCGCGTATCAATGATTATGGTGCTGAATTCAAGGCTGACCCACGCAAAGAGGCAAAATACATCTATATCCAGGCAGAACCTGAATCCCGTCATATTCAATTCACCTCAGGCGGTCTGGCGCGTTGGTTCATGCCATCCGATCTCAGCCGATTTCTGCCATTGATTCTGAATGCCAGCTGGCATCCGGTTCGCCTGATGTTCAAAGCACAGTTTTATGCCAGTGAAGGCATCTCTTCGAGAATTTTTTTCGCCAGATGGGATGCCCACAACAGCGGTTTCATTTTTCCGACTCCAGGCCAGAAAGGCTATCTCTGCAGGGGGTTTCGTGGCGATCATCCCGGTTACTTTGAGTTTCTCATGATTGACCCGGTACAAAGCGTAACCTTGCGCGACTGGGTCAATCTGGCCATGAAAATCAAACCGCCGGGTGAAGAAGAACTGCCCCCCTCGCCTGACGACCCACCCGCTATGCCCCTGGAAGCGCTGATCAGGCTGGCTCCAGACCAGGGCCGCGAAAATGAAGCACTGAGTGGAGCCTTTGCAGAATTTTTCCGCACGCGGGAGCCTGAATGGCTGATTCCAATTGCGATCGTCATGCAGAACCGTGAATATTACCCGGAACTCGTTGATCTGCACAAACAGTATCTCAACAGATTCCGCGTCGATTCGCCCTACAAAAAAACCTGGAACGAGATTCTCGATAATGCTGTGAGTAAAACGGTAAAAATTGACATTGATCCGCAGCTTGGACAAAAGGAATTGAACGTATATTGCCAGAACCTGACCAATCTTGAAGTAGGCCAGGTCTGGGTCAAATTCATCATCAGGAGTGAGACCGGCGAAAAGGGTTTCATGGCCCCTCTGCTGCCATTCGGCCGGATCTTGCCGAAGGAAGAGAAACATCTGACGATAGCTACGCCTTCAGACATCAGCCTTACCGGCATTTCCGGTATCGAAAGCCGCATCATTCAGATCGATTTTATCAGATGAATAACGGCGATGCCGGGTGAAATTCTCCCAGAACAGCTGGTGCCGCCGCTCCGGTGGCAACCGGAATGTTGGCCGGGCGCCCTCTGAGAAAAGCATACCCAAGAATTGCAAAAGCCATGGCTTCGCGTGCCATCACCGGAATGCCATATTTTTCGGTTGTGGCAAGCGAGCAACAGCCTTCGAGGCGATCTGAAAGGCGCTTCATCAGCTCAGAATTTAGCGCGCCGCCACCGGCAACCAGAACTTCAGCCGGAAAGCCAATCTGATCCTGCAGCTGAATTATTGCATCAGCAATCGAAATTACTGTGACATCGAGCAGGGTAGACATGACATCGGCGGGTGCAAATCCGGAAGTCTTATCGATAAAAGGCGCAAGTCGTGACCGGTTGAAGTATTCACGCCCGGTAGATTTTGGCGGCGGCAGCTTGAAATATGGGTCCGCAAGCAGTTCCTGCAGCTGCGGCTTCAGAGTTTTTCCTGTGGCTGCCATTTGGCCGCCGGCATCATAACGGCCCGCACCGCAGTGCTGCATATAAGCATCCATCAGCACATTACCTGGTCCGGTATCGAAAGCGCAGGCAACTTCTGCTCTTCCACCGGCTACTCTTATCGCGGTAAGATTGGCCATTCCGCCGATGTTCACTACGATGCGGCCGCTTGCAGCCCCACGCCCGAACAGGTAGAGGTCGGCAAATGGCACGAGAGGAGCGCCCTGACCTCCGACTGCCATATCGGCAGCCCGGAAATTGCAGAGAACCGGCAGATGGCTGCGGTGTGCCAGAAGAGCTCCGTTGAGCAATTGCAGGGTTCCGGTAAGGGGCAGGCCATCCCAGGTGATGGGCGAAGGCTGATGCCAGACTGTCTGACCGTGTGCGGCAATAACGTCTGGTAAAAGGGCTTCGCCGGTAAAAAATTGTTCACAGGCCTGCGCATGCAGCTCAGCGATATACGAGGCTCCCACGGTTACGCCAACGACGTCTGGCCCTCGCATCAGCCCCTGAATGCGGGCAAATCCTGCGTCTGTATATGCGAAACTTTTCAGCCACAGAAGCCTGCTGCCGCCATCCGGCTCGAATTCGACCAGGCAGCCGTCGATTCCATCACCGCTGGTGCCACTCATCATGCCAAGAATTCTGATTCTGCGTCCGGGCTGAAATATGTCAAACATTAATCTTCTCCGCACTCCAGGTTGGAACCCTGCAATAGTGATTTCTACACGCCGGTTTGTCAAGATAAAATCTTTTGCCGGGCCAAGGCAGGACCGATCATCTGATCTGATAACTTCCTGACTGCATAACAATTTGTGAAGGTTTGCGCTCAACATAGTCATTCCATCCGTAATCATCGGTGGGAAATATCTGATGATTGAACTCAATAATGCATCAGATCAGAAGGCAGAGTCTATGTTTGCCTTAGCTGATATCTGAATCGCTTTTGCATATCTGCAGCGAGCTATGTTATTCTTAGACAAATAATTTCAGGAGGCACTATAAAAGTGGCTGAAACCAAACAGATGATAGACAAAGCGAACAATACCGACCGCATGAAATCTCTCGAAACCGCTATTTCCAGCATTGAAAAGCAGTTCGGAAAGGGCGCTGTCATGCGCCTTGGCAGTTCAAGACACCTGCAGGTCGAATCGATCCCGACTGGTTCTCTATCTCTCGATTACGCTCTCGGTGTAGGTGGCATGCCGCGCGGCCGCATCATTGAAATCTTCGGGCCCGAATCATCAGGGAAAACAACCGTGGCACTGCATTCAGTAGCCCAGGCTCAAAAAGCTGGCGGAACTGCGGCATTCATAGATGTTGAGCACGCTCTCGATCCTTCCTATGCAAGAAAGCTTGGCGTCGACACTGAAAATCTTCTGATCGCCCAGCCCAGCAGCGGCGAAGAAGCCCTCGAAATCACAGAAATGCTGGTCAGAAGCAATGCCATCGATATCATCATCGTCGACTCGGTAGCAGCACTCACCAGCAAAGCAGAAATCGACGGCGATATGGGTGACGCAACCGTTGGCATGCAGGCCCGCCTGATGTCTCAGGCCATGCGCAAACTCACTCCGGTTGTCAGCAAATCCCGCTGCGTCTGCATTTTTATCAACCAGATCCGCGAAAAGATCGGCGTCATGTTTGGCAACCCGGAAACGACTCCCGGCGGCCGAGCTCTCAAGTTTTTCTCTTCAGTGCGCCTCGACATTCGCCGCAAAGACCAGATCAAAGAGGGCGACGAACCGATTGGTTACATAACTGAAGTGAAAGTCGTCAAGAACAAGGTTGCTCCGCCTTTCAAGAAGGCAAAATTCGATATGATGTTCGGCCAGGGCATTTCGACCGAAGGTGAAGTTCTCGAAATCGCCGAAACTGCAAATATCATTGCCAAGTCTGGTGCCTGGTTTTCATACGGCGATGTCAGAATCGGCCAGGGCCGTGAAAACGCCAAGGTTTTCCTGCGCGAAAACCCCGACATTTTTGCAGAAATCGTCATGAAGGTCAAAAAGTCGCTCGGCATGCTCAACGGTGAAGCTGCTGCTGAGCCAAAGACAACCACTGAAGAAAAGAAAAAGGCCACCGCCAAAAAGTAATCTCGTCCGCCAAAAGCCGGGGCCACTGCCAGATCAGCTGTTCTGCGTCAGGACCCGGCTTTTTTTAATATGAAAAACAAATTGAAACTGCTGAATTATGCCCTGCTTTCAGGGCTGCTGGTCGTTATTCCGGCAGTTTTTTCTCTGTTTCTCATTATCTTTGTCATCGATAGCCAGCAGGCGCTAGATCACGAGGCGGCTGCCGGCAGAATTGAAGGGCAGGCCCGCGACTTTCTCGCCACCCTCGATGCTGAAAGCCTGTATGCTCCTGGTCTAAGACGCCTGGGTCGAGTTCTGGCACCGTTGACAGCTGAGATGACTGACGAAGTCGGCCTTACAGCATCTATCAGCGCTGCCGTCAAAAATTTTCAGACCGAAGCAGGGCATAACCTCGGAATCTACCTGTTCAACCGGAATGGAAAATTTGTCAATACCGGGCTGGTTCCGGCAAACAACGCTCCGCCGCTGCAATACATCTGGAACTGCACTGTCGGGGCCGAAGTCAGCAATGATTATACCGGCCGCAAGGCAGATGTTTCCGAAATTTTCGGTCGTAATTTCAGCGTTACCAGAGTTTCCGGCTGCAATGATATCTGTTTTCCAACTTACAATTACGGCAGACATGGTTTGTTTTACAGCTATCGCGAGCACGGCGCGCGCAACGGCATGATAGCGTTCATCGAGATTCCCGATGACCTGACGACAACTCTGGTCAGCAGACTGCGGCTGATAGCTGCACCCGATCGACCAATCATACTGCGCAGCGGCAACCGTATTCTCTTTGGAAAAGAGTTTTATGCGGATCCAACAAGTCTTTTCGAGCTGGCTGAAAATTGCAAAACAACTTTTACTGCTGATGGACGACTCTGGAAAAAGTTTACCGCCCGCGATCTGGATCTGCTGTTCGGGCAATCTTTTGCTCCTGCCGGTTATAAACTGCTGAAG
>CAZPCO010000119.1:0-396 GCA_964585025.1 uncultured bacterium
CCTGGTTGCGCGGCACAATCATGAAATACCCAGCCATGGTGCCATCAGAACTGAACAGGTAATTCCAGATCAGAAAAGATGGAACCCGTCGGTAGATGACCGGAGTGGCTATACCACGCTGGTCACCAGCCAACAGAGGAATAGAACAGCCATTTCCGAAAATTTTCTGCAGCAGTTTGCCGTTACGACGATCTTCGTCCTGACTGCGGCTTATTTCCCGGCTTTCCATGACCAGTGCACTGAATACCATTTCCATCGGGCGCCGACTGACCCCTTTTTCGCTGCAATAAGCGACTTCAACCTCATCCTGCTTGGGCTGGCCAGTAAAAGCCCACAATTCATAGACCGGGTAAGGGGAAGCAAAATTATTCCGTACCAATTCCTGGAATGGCAGAC
>CAZPCO010000119.1:406-8804 GCA_964585025.1 uncultured bacterium
CGGCAAGATGTTGCGAAAGATCGACGTTTGCGGCAATTTCGCCGAGTTTCTGGCTGGCGAAGCGCTCCAGTTCCTGGACTTTCCAGCGCTCGACGATGTCGCCGACTTCACGCCAGCCTGAATTAACTGCCAGCAGGGGCAGCAGCAAAAGAAGAATCAGAACAGGATTACTCAAGCGATCTTTCATACTGATATCAGATTGTAAGCTGATATACCGACAAAGGCAAAGATTTCCCCTTGAGTTCCACTTCGCCGTGCTCGCGTGCCGTAAAATCACGGCTGACCAGTTCGAAAACATTCTGAGAAATCAGGCATCGCTGATATCTCAACTTTGCAGCCTGGCCTTCAATTCGGGCACTGACGTTGACAGCATCACCGATAACAGTAAAATCACGCTTTTCACCAACGCCAAGAAATCCATTGATTACTGAACCATAGTTGACACCCACCGATACAGGAAATGGCAATTGGCTTCTATTCTCGGCGACGATAATTTCAAGCGCAGCCCGGCAAGCGGCAGTTGCAGCCTGGACTGGATCATGATCAGCATTGAAAACGGCTAGAATCTTGTCGCCGATGATTTTGTCGATATCACCGCCCTGACCGATAATTATCCCGGCAATTGTAGATACATGCCCCTTGAGGTCTGCAATCAACTGTTCGGCAGACATGCCTCTGATCCAGGTCGGAAAATCGGGAATTCCGATGTAAACGAAAACATATTCAGCCTTGCGGCTGCGCTGGGCCTGCTCTTTCAGTGTCACCTTCAGGGCGGTCTTTGAAAGCATGCGCCCCATGAGTATCTTCTCTTCAAGACCACGCATCATCGCATCGAAAGAGTCGCACAAAGCACCTAGCTCATCGGACCGATCGATGCGGATGCGATGAGAATAGTTTTCTTCTCCCGCTTCCTTCATGCCATTCATAAGCAGAGAAACGGGCTTGAGAATGTCAGAAGCAACTCCATGTGCTATAAAAATGATCAGTAACAGTGAAAACAGCAATAAAACACTGAACAACTGGCGGTTTGCATCTACCTGAGCGGCAATAGGCCCTTCAGGAGCAATCGCCAGAATCATCGAAGTCATCTGAGTGATACCAGGTCGCCCTTCCATTAGCCAGGTTCCGCCGTCGTATCTGATCTTTCCACTGACTGGGAGATTTGAAGCGGAAATCATCGAAGCCGCAACGGTAAGATCCTGTCTCAACCCAGCATCACCATTCGCGTCCAGCGTTCCATAACGGTGAATTTCAACCGGGAAAATTCTGTAACTGCCTTTATAATTGCGCGCAATCCGGTTTAGATAACCATCAAAGTCGAACATGACCATCCAGACCATTATATAATCTGGGTCCAGGATTGATGGGACCGGGAAAATAACTATACCTGCAGTTCCGGAAAGAACGTTCATAAGCACCGGCAAACCAAGACCACGTGCCAGCTTGATATATACATCATCACCAAACAGCGACCTGACAGTTTGAAGACCAGTTTCAACCGCAATTTCACCGGCTATTTCGCCACTGTTCAGGCCATCATCGATTGGCTGTTTTCTGCGACCGGCAAGATTTTTTGCAATCTGCTGCAGCATCAGACCGAACTGAGTCGTTTCCTTCTGGCCGATTCCAGAACTTGCGAAATCCCAGCCGGTTTTGCCGGCAATCGCGATGTCGCGGATGGAAAAATTGAAAACATTTCGATCCAGCTTGCCAGCCTGACGATGCCAGGAATCGGTCATCTGCTTCAAACTCGCCTTCAATGGTTCCAGCTCCCTGGAACCGGACGCATTGTTGAGCCGCTGCAGCAGTTCACGCGTAGCACTGGCGTATGTCCAGTCAGAAACCATCTTCCAGCCCAAAGGCGATGCAAAACTGTCGCGCAATTCAAAGAGGTCGATAAAGCGCTGCAGATCAACCTTTTCCTGGGCAATTCTGGTATTGTAATCTTCACTGAGATATAGCCCGGAAACGAAATAGACCGTGACCACCGGTATTACCGCAGCAGTCAAAAGGGTGAGCCAGAGTTTCGCTGCAACAGAGGCATTGACCGGCGATATACCCGTGACGACACGATACCAGCTGATCACCAGCAGCAGGCCCACAATGACTGCAAGCAATGAAACCATTCTAAAACGGTCTGAATCAGCCGACTCCAGACATCTTGCAACCAGCAGATGATGTGATTTCCCGGCAATCTCCAGACTGTCCTCGTTAACTACGAAATTGTCAGGATACCCTGATGAATTATGGGCTGAACTGCCCGCAGCGCCCTTCAGTTGGTCTGGAAAGTTCTCAGAATACAAAATCTGGCTGCCAGAAGCGCCAAGAGCGACATAAACAGCCTCGGAAGAATACCCTTTAACATATACAGGCAATGAATGCTTAAGAATTGCCACCTGTGAAGAAAGCATCACCAGGCCGGTAATTTCCTTGTTTCGATCATATAAGTAATCATAGAAGAAAAATTCCGGTTTGCCATCGATCAGCACTTCATTGGTTTTTCCCGGGAATTCCCAGACAAAAACCGAATTGGTGAACTTGTCACCAAAAATTCCACGCGAATACCTGTCAGGCAGATAAAATGCCCTTGAATTCAGGGTTCCAATATCGACAGTGCGCTTCATCGAAGCCAGAGCTGCAAGCTGCTGGGCAACTGCCTCAGAAAAGCCATTAATGTAAAGAATATCGGTTTTAACCTGGCCTTCTGCAGCAGGATCGATCGATCCGAATTTGAAGATTGCGGTGCGCATCGGCCTTCCATCTTCCGGGGAAAGACCCGTATACATATCAGACACCGCGGAAGAAAGTTCCCGGCTATCTACTTCTGCAACGAAATTTTCAATTTTGGCCTGAAACCGCCGACAGATGTTTTCAAAAGCAATCTGACCCGCAGTCTCACATTTAAATTGTTCTACAAGTCTGAGATTTTCAGCCACACTATCGACTCTGGCATTCTTGAGTCTGGATTCACGAAGCAGGGCGTTTCCGAAAATCACTCCGGCAACTACCAGAATGATAAACATTGCTCCGGCTGCAAAAGCACTTATCGTCGAGAGGCCGCTGTCACTGCGGGCTTCGATTTTTCTCGATTCATTCACATTCGAGACCATTTGCGTTCCAGGGATTTCATCAGAAAGATCTGGGTATGAATCATCTCCTGATTCCGGCAATCCGCCTATTTCTGCAAGAATGAAGGCAGGGTTATCTTCACGGTCAGCAATTTGCTCGAATTTCAGGCCTTTATGGCCGAGATTGTCTGCAATCGCCTTATCGATCACAACCGGGAAAGCCGGGTTCTTTATCGAACATGATTCAATGAGAGCGGCCTTTTTGACCGGTTCCCCGACAATGGCATAATCGAGGCGGGATTCAACGCTGCCGATAGTACCCGCAAACATCTGTCCATATGCCAGGCCAACTCCTATCTGGTATTTGAACAATCCGTTTCTACTGCGTTGTCTGTTGATCTGCATCAGCCGGATGATCATCAGCGAAGCCGCATTGAAGGCACGTTCAGAGGCATTTTCAGACAACTCGGGATTTTCGGGAAAAACAGCTTCAACTGCATCTCCGATATATTTGTAAATTCGACCGCCATGCTCGGAAATAATCTTCGTCATCTGAGCAAAATGCTCATTGAGAAGATCAGTCACCATATCCGGCTGATGGGTCTCGCACATGCCGGTAAAGTTGCGAATGTCAGAAACCAGAGCTACCCCCGAGAAGGATTCGGTGTCTGAGCCGCTGCCACTGCCTTCAGATTTGCTGATTGCAGCGACGGCATGGTCAGAAATAAGGGTTGCAAGTTTTTCCCGTTCGCGAAGCCCTTTGGTCATACTGGTGAATTCATGACAGAGAAGACCGATTTCATCCCTGCTGCTGCTGGTAATCTCAATATCCAGATGACCGGCCGAAACTTTATCAAGAGCCGATTTCAGGCCGGTAATCGGATCGAGAAAAAGTCTGGCCGAAAGATAGCTGCACCAGATGACGGCAATCAATGCCAGAATCAGAATGACACCCAGAATCATCAGACGGTTGGCGACCGAACGTTCGAGCTCATAATGTTGCGTGCCACCGGCAATGATTGTTTTGCTGTATTTCTTCGATGGCATTGCAACCAGCGAAAGATTTTCATGCCGGGAACTGGCATAACTGTCACGGAAAGATGCCAGTTCTGCCAGAGAGCGGCTCTTTTCGATAAAATCCGCATCAGTGTGGCGGTCAGGCTTGTAAAGATGAACGAGACCCTGCGGGGTTACCCGGTAAGCGGCAAAAATGAAGCCCGGATTGTTCAGCCCAAAATAGTCGACCGAATGCCGGAAAGTCTTTACGTCGAGAGCCTGGTCATCCCAGACGATGAAAATTGCGTAACGCTCTTCACCATCGATCTTTATCAATTCATGCATCTGGGTCGCCGTTGTGGCGCCCACCTGTCTTGTTATCGGAAATGAACGTCTCTTGTCGATCTCATCCGGAAGGTCATTACCACTCACCGACTTGTAGGCTTCAAGAGAGGTAACATGCGTGGGGCCGGGCTCGAACTCACGCAATTTAAGACCTGGATTTGCAAAAAGCATTTTTCGGCGCAAAACACTGACCAGTGGAAATTTGAAGGTTTCAAAAGTCGGATCAGCTTCAGCAGGAGTATGGCCCTCATAAAAGCGTGCTCCCTCGCCGATTTCGTCCATGATCGCAAAGCTCAACAGCGGCAGAGGCTGAGCTCTGTTTTTATAGATCGACACAATTCTGTCTCTGGCAGCGATACTTTTGCCGCCCTGTTCTTTAAGAAGACGTTGCAGCTGTTCATCGTTCACCACTTCGGCAAATGCCGTTTTGTATTGATCGAGAATCTGAGCTTTGCGTGCATCGAACTGTCTTATGCAAAACTGCAGCTGCGAAACGATCTGAAAGTGACTGGCCCGTCGATATTGCATCACATAACCATAGGCAGATATGAGCAGCATGCTTACCGGCAGAGTGGCTGCCAGAAGATACGTCAGAGTAAACCGTAACCTGAGAGTGATCACCGGCCAGACGCCAAGAATCAGGCCGCGCAACAGCAACAAAGCCAGCGACCCGCCGGCGAGGATATTGAAGAGAAACAGCCACATGGGCCTGGCTTCAGGCTTGATTGCCGGCATCAGAAGAACCGAAAGATGTGTCTGTCCCTTGCCCAGATGAGAAAACGCCAGGTATTCGCCCAGCTGACTGACCGGCGGGCTGCCATCCTGCAGCCAGGTTTTCAGATCGTTCTCGGCCAGTGAAACTCTCTCTTTAACCCACTTTTTGAGAAGAGCCGATCTGTGAAGCGGGGCCTGATAAATTGCATCTCCAAACCCCCTGAACAGTGGAATGAAAGCACCATATCCAAGCCGCTGCTCCCGGAGATCCCGGAGTGCAAGAAGTTTGCCGGATATGGCACGCGAATCGACACTTTTTGAGAACAGAAAGAAACCGAAGGTTCCACGACCTTTGACCTCGAAATAGTCCCAGATGAACCAGTGCGGAGTAAACTTGTAAAATGCAAAAGAAGGCTTGCCACGCTGGGTTCTTGCCATAACGTCTGAACGAGTGTCTCCGCCAAGAATACCGGCAACCATCGCTTCATTCTGACGCTCAACGTCTGCCGGTATTTTTTCGCGGCGATTTACCCTGACCAGATGTTCAAAAGCTTTGCAGAACGCTCTTTTGCTTGGACGTCCTTCGCTGTGATGAAACAAAAGCTCGGTAGCTCCCGGGTTTTCAGGAATCCTGAAAGCAAAAAGATCATACTCGGGAAATGGCCAGCGGAAAATTCTCTCACTCTTGGTCTTCAGAAACGAGCTCAGCTGGTTCTGTTTCAGGTCTGTTTCACCAAGAGCTTTGAAGGCTTCGGCAAAGCTCCCGGCACTGCGGGCAAACTGGTAGGAAAAATCAGAACCGGCGGCCAGGGCTTCGACTTCCTGTTGAGCCAGTTCCTTTTGCTCCTGCTTTTGCCAGTGTAGATCGATGCCGGCCAGGAAACTGTATGCCAGATTAAGCGCCAGCAACGGCAGAAAGCACAAAATGACGGGAAGAGACATGCCCTTTCCGCCACCGGTATGCTGTTGAGGGTTTCTGATCAAGTCTTTTCTCCTGGCTTGTCACCAGACGGATTATTGGTTATCAGATAGTAGATATCGAAAAAAGATAATACATAAAGCCAGAAGGCCACATCCATCCAGGGATTGCTCTCAAGGTCGGATTGAAGCGTATTCAGCGCCCCGGTTTTTCCGCTCATGATCGCCTGGTTGACCCGGTGCTGAATTACCGGCATCACCTGCCCCATATACACAAGCAGACTCGCGGTAATCAGACAGAAGAAAACCGCTCCCCTGAGCCGGTGACCAAGTTTCCAGGCGCCCAAGCCGGGACAAAAAAGATTGAGAATCATGGCCCGCAGCATGCCTGGCCGCGATTTCATACCTGCCTGAGAAGATGCTGAAGCCGGCACCTGTGAACCTTCAACCAGCCTGGTTCGACAGAATGGGCAGATAATGGCTTCAGGCATAATTTTTTCAGCGCAATACGGGCACTTGACCCGCCTAGATTCTTCTGAAGCGTCCGACATTTTCCAGCCAGACCCAGCCTTTCTCAATAATTTGCAGGCTTCGCCACGATCAGTGTTGCCTGCAGAACAAAATCATAACACTACAGTTCGAGTGATATATAAAAAGGAACGGAAATTTCCAGTACTTTTTTCTAAAAGTGAACGGGCGGGTATAACCCGCCCGCCCATTCTATGGTTCCTTCCCTTGCTCAGGGCCTTGCTCGTAGGTCAGTTGAGGTCGAGATCGCCAAAAATTTTGAATACATGCCCATCTCTGGCTACCCTGAGATCTTTGCCGGGAAATTCGCGCGGCAATTCCTGCGCAAGCAGTTCAACGACCTCATTTTCCAGCTTTTCGACCAGATCCGCGGGAACCCGTTCCAGAGTCGCCAGCTTGACTCTGAATACGTAGCCGGGGCCATATTTCGACCCAATTCCCACCGAAAAGGAAACCCCAAGATCAAACAGGCCGTCAGCGTCGGGGGTCACGCCCCGGCCATGCTCCGGTCGATTCGGCCGTAATGGATACAGTTCGCCATATTTCACTTCGAGAGCATGATCAACACGGTCAAATAAATCCTGGAGGCGGTCTTCCCATTTTTCCAGCAAGGGATTTTTCAAAACTTCATCTCCAAAAAATTGGGTTTGGTAGGTTTATTATGATACAATCGCTGCATCTTATCAAACCTTTTTAAATTACACCATGAATCTCAACGAGTTGCTTTTCAGTCTTGGAATCGCCTTTGCTCTCGGCTGCGACGCCTTCGCCGTAGGCATGGCCGTCGGAACCCGTAACCCATGCCGCCGTGCCTGTTTCAGGCTCTGGTTTCATTTTGGCCTTTTTCAGTTTCTCATGCCGATAATCGGCTGGACAGTCGGCAACTCGGTCTATGAATACATCAAAAACATCGACCACTGGATAGCATTCGGGTTGATGTTTGTCATTGCAGCCAAAATGTTCAAAGAAAGTCTCGAAACCGAAAAGGAAGATGAAGAAATCGCAGCTGGTGACCCGACCCGCGGCTGGTCTCTGGTCGGGCTTTCGCTGGCTACAAGTATCGATGCACTCGGAGTCGGTTTCGGCATGGGCATTGCAAGAATGACTCTAATCAAACCTGCCATCATAATCGGCATTACCGCTGCTTTGATGACTTACACCGGCATATCTCTCGGGCGGCGTCTTTCGGCGACATTTGGCAAACGCATCGAGACTTTTGGCGCCATCGTTCTCTTCATCATCGCCTTCAAACTTCTCTATATCTAAAAAATTATAATGTAGAGATAATGGGCCATAACCCCGGCCGCCAGTCCGCCAACCGTATGGGCAATCAGAGCCTTCGAGGTAAGTTCCCTGAATTTAAGAGCATCCAGCATCGCGGTATGGGTGCTCAGATAACCACTCCAGCACATGCCCATCGCAGTGAACACAGCTATTTCATTGCCGCCTACAACTCCATGCGCCAGAAAAGTGCTTATCAATGACAGAGCTGCCCCGACCGCACCCAGACTGGTTATCGGAAAAGCTATCAATTCAGGACTCTTGAAACCGAACAGAAAACTGAAAAGCCAGCCAAGCTTGCCCGCCAGCCATGGCATAACCGGAACCCCTTCATATGCAAGACCCTGATAGCCACGGGCCGCATCGGCAGGCCCGAAAGTGAACAGCATCACCAGCGAGCTGATGATCAGAACCCCGGGAATTATTGCCAGGCCAAGATCCACACCTTCCTTGCCGCCATCGAGAATGGAATTGAGAAAACGCAGAAAAACCGGCCCCCGTGATTTGAAAGAACTGTCTCTGACGACTGGCGCCTCAACCGCAGGATC
>CAZPCO010000120.1:0-8771 GCA_964585025.1 uncultured bacterium
TACAATAGTCATGCCCTGACGGTTGAGTGCCTGAAAAATGCCGATTATCTCGAGACCTGTTTTTGAATCGAGATTGCCGGTAGGCTCGTCAGCCAACAGCAGGGCTGGAGAATTGACCAGAGCCCTGGCAATTGCCGCACGCTGGCACTGCCCACCCGAAAGTTCTGCAGGAAAATGATGCGACCGGCCGTCGAGACCGACGGCACGCAGCAGCATGCCAGCCCTGGCATGTCGTTTTCCAGCATCGATCTGGGCATAGATCATTGGCAATTCAACGTTACGCAGAAGATTCATGCGCGGCAACAGATGAAACGATTGAAAAACGAAGCCGAGTTCGCGATTTCTGAAGTCAGAACATTCCTGGTCGTTCATCAGGTCGAGACGCCGGCCATTGATACTTATCTGGCCGCCGGTAGGCCTGTCCATGGCCCCGAGCACATACAGCAGCGTCGATTTACCCGATCCGGATGGCCCCATAACTGCCACGAATTCACCGGCTGCAATATCGATATCGAGACCATCAACGGCTTTTACGCATGCTTCCCCAGCCCGGAAATATCTTTGCAGCTGCCCGGTTTTAATCATTGACGGCCTCCATCAGCAGGATTTCGTCGCCCTCTTGCAATCCGCCGGCAATTGCTCCTCCATTGAGTCCATCGACGAAATGCAGAGCTACCGGCTGCAGTTTTCCATCAGGCAATACGACGCAGCTGCCAGTAGCGGTTGGCAACAGGGCGTCGAAGGGCAGATACAATGCTTCCGGAAGATCGTAAAGCTTGAATTCAACTTCACAGCTGCTGCCAGGCCGCAGAGCCTGGTCAGACACAACTTCACCCTGAGGTGAAACCATGCCGATCTCAACCGCTACGGTTGCATCCTGACGCTTACGAAATTCGGTTGTGGCAACTATTCCCACAGTTTTTACCCACCCACGCAGTTTGCGGCTGGAATTTCCCTTCAACAGCAGCCTCACCTCATCGCCGGGTCTGATAAAACGCGCATCTGCTTCAGAAACGGTGCAATGAATACGCAGATTTCCCACATCAGCCACCTGCATGAATGGAATCATGGAATACACATTATCGCCGACTCTGGCCTTACCCATGCCACCGCCGGCCTTGTTGAACTCATTGAGAATTACGACACCGTCAGCCGGAGCCTTGATGTTTGCCGATTCGATATCTTCTTTCATTTTTGTCAGAGTCATTTCGAGCTTTTTGATCTGCGCATCGAGAAGACGCGCAGCCATAAGGTTTCGCAGATTGTTGAGCGTGCCTTCAAGTTCGGACTTTTCAAGTTCCAGAGCTGATTTGCGCACTTCCAGTTCGGAAAGCCTGACAGTACGTTCTGCAGGGCCTGATTCCTCGGTCTTCAGTTTATAAGCCGTGACTTTCTGATCTCTGATAAGTTCGGAAAGTTCGGTTTCACACTGCAGAGCTTCAAGTTCAGAGCTTAGGCCCTTGCGGCGAAGCTCGGCAATATGAGCCGTTTTTTCGCGTGCCAGGGCAATACGCGCCGTCAAAACCTCGAGAGAGCGCTTGAGATCGATGATCTTATCTTCTTCCCGGCGTTTGAGCAGAGCCGCATGTTTCAATCTGGCCACTTCATACGCACCTTGTTTCACTTCGATTCCCCGACGCATCTTTTCGGTTTCAATCTCATTCTTCTGCACCTGAAGCTGATATTCTTCATTCTTCTTCTTCAGTTCGATCTCGCGGTCGCCGGCATTCTGCACCAGTTCATCGCAGGCGAGAACAGCAATCCGATCACCAGTCTTAACGCTCTGGCCTTCTTCGGTAATTTCACTCAGCTTTCCATCAAGGCCGGGAACAATGTAAGAGGCACTCGCCGGCTTGACATCCCCGGTCGAGGTCATCACCCGCTGCATAGGTCGGCGCTCGACTGTGGCAGTCCGATTTCCACGGAAACGCGCCCGCATTTCGGCAATCTGATCGTTACAGAAAACGGTTCCTGAATACCCAATCATCAGCTCATGCGGATATGAAGCAATAGTAGCCTTCACGAGAACCTGAGTTCGGCCGTCAGGCTTACCCTGCGGAATTTCAAGCGCTACTGGCACCTTTGTTTCAAAACGACATGGAAAGATCATTTCTGGCAACGCATCCGGCCTGAAAAACAGGGTTGTCGCAGAGCTTACCAGCATTGCATCGCGCTGATCAAGGGCAAACAAAACACCGCAGAGCGATGGATCGACAAGTCGAAGAAAAGTCAGCCCCGGAAACACCTGTGAGCCGCGGCGTAATTTAAGAATCTGAGAACCATCGTAGGTGTCGCCATACAAAAGCAGACCGGATACGGGTGCCCTGACGGTAAGCGATGCCAGCTCTCCATCGATTTCCTTGACCTGCTTCTGATTCTGATCATAATGGCGCTGCGATTCATTAAGGTTAAAACGGTATTCGGCAAGATTCCTGGTGGCAGTAAAAATGGCCAGTTCGTTGGCAAGCCTGGCCCTCTGAAGCGCCTCAGAGGCTTCGAAAACTTTCTTTTCGTCGGCAAAACGTTCGATAAAACCAATCAGACTCATTGTCAGAGAAGCAGTCAGCCGATGCACGCTCAGGTCTTTCGCGTGATCAGCCAGGTCCTGACGGGCGGAAAACCCCTTTTCAGACATTTTTTGCGATGCATCATGCTGTTTCAGCAGCATCATGGTTTTCACTTCTGCAGCCTTTGCCGCCTCTTCCTGTTCAACCAGGCGCAGCCAGTCACGGGCTTTGCAGGCACGTTCGTATTCGACCTGGCATCTTTCCATTTCCAGAGCGGCCAGCTCAAGGTTCTTAGCCTCAACTTTTTCAGCGATCCCAAGAAGAGTGCGGTCGCGTTCAAGCGAGATACTGTAGCTTTCAAGATCGGACTGTTTCTCCTTGCGAAACTGTTCGCGATCGCCGGGAGAAAGGCGGGCGAGTTCGGCGCCGGCAGACGCCAGGGTTCCTTCAGGAACCAGCTCCAGGGCTTCAGTAACAAAAGGCGCATTCAGCAGGGTTTCTCGCAGGGAAATAAACTCACCCCTGCTTACAGGCGCAGACAGAGAAATGTGACCTGCCGGCGGAATATGCACGTCTGGCTGTTGACAGCCAACGAACAGTATTGTAAGCACAATCAGCGCCAAAAATTGCATTCTCATGGGTAAACCAGGGTTCCTTCCGCTACCGGAGCATCTTTCCAGATCAGCCAGTCGTGATTGAATTCATCGACTTCGATCTGCTGGACAGAGGTGCCAAAAGCAGTTTTGAGCAGTATCTCATGTTTGTCGCCCTGAATTTTCACAGCATCGCGCGGAAGAAATACTCCGTGTTTTTCAGCCAGAACGACATCAACAGTCGCCTTGCTGCCGATCATCAGGCTGTCGCTTGCTTTCATGGCAATGGTGACCGGAAAAAACCGCACCGCACTTTCCTGCCGGCCGCGCATGCGTCGCGGCGCTTTGCTGATAGTCGTAACCTCACCTGCAAAAGCCTTACCAGGCAATCCGTCAAATACGATGGTCGCCGAAGCTTTTTCGACAAGCATATTGGCGTCGGCTTCATCTGCCAGCGACTCAAGAAAATAGCCGCCCTTACCGATCACCTGGACGATGCTGACTCCTTCCCAGGCATCAGCACCCGGCACAAAGCGGTAGTGACCCCAGAGAACCGGATGAATGACAATACCAGCCCTTGGCGACTTGAGAATCGCCTCGTCCATGATGGTTCGTTCTTCACGCAGCCTCGATCTGATGCGCTCTATGATCACTTCCAGATTGTTTATCCGGATCTGGGAACTTAGCGAGGCGGCCAGCAACTCATTTCCAGCCAGCCAGATTTCGCCTGAAGCGACCTGTTTCTGGAAATCAATCCTGGCAAGTTCTTCGGAAAGCGGTGGCTCATTCAATTGCTTTTTCAGGCGTCTGGCATAATCGAGTTCGATTTCGCGCGAATGCAGTTCGATCTCGGCGGTCCGTAATGCAAACGGACTGTCGAAGCCACGCTCGGTAACGTTTTTTCTCAGACCGTAGACTTCTGCAGCATGTGCAAAACTGATCGAAGCTATCTGCAGATCTGTATCTATTTTCCAGATTTCATCGGCTGTTTTCGGATTTTTGAGCCACCATTCATCATTACCCGCCTTGCGAAGATCGAGTTTCTTTTCCTCGAGGCTTTTCTTGAGGGAGGCCACATCAGCCGGACCAGCCTGTTCAAGATTTCCCATGCGGTCCATTTCGGTTGCCAGATTAACTTCGCGATCGGCGATTCGTTTGCGGGTTGTTTCCATATTCACGCGCACCACCACATCGCCCGAGGCAACAGAAGAACCCTCTTCGGCCATCCAATCTATGATTCCCCGGCCAAGTTTGAGACCAACTTCGCTGATATCGCTCGATTTTAGAGTGGCGCGCAATGGCACCGCATGCCGCCTGGTTTCTACCTTGAACCGGTATTCCGGCATCGCGCCGGAACCGGAAGCAGAAGAACTCTGGCAACCGGACACCATCAGCACGACCTGAACCAGAAGAGCCACAACGATAAATTGTTTCATCACTTGTTCCCAGAAGTGTCAACCGGCACAATACTGGCCCGCAGGCCTGTGGTGCGGCCGGCAAAATCAGCAAGTTTGCCGGTTTCATACTGCAGGCGCAGCCATTCGAGAATCAGCTGGGTTTCGCCCTGCACCAGGGAAAGACTGGCATTGTCGTATTCCTGTTGATAACGCGTCAGATCGAGCAGCGAAATCTTGCCCAGCTGAAAATTCAGCTGCTGTCCTTCAAGAACCTCGGTTGCCAGCTGCATAGAGGCCTGTAGGAGCGCCAGATTCCGTCGGTGAAAGTCAAGGCGCTGCATGGCATCTGTAACCGCTAGTCTGATATCGTCACGTTTTTGTGCCAGTCTGGCTTCAAATGCCCTGAGTCTTTCGCGTTGCGCAGTGAAGTCGATTTTTGCGCCATCAGGCCCGAAGCTGGTTGAATACATTATAGCGACATCCCAGCTTTTATCGTTCATGTCTGCGGCATCATTCTGCGAAGCCCCGCGACCCTGGCGCCCCCATCTGGCGCGGGCCGACAGATCAGGACGGCTCAGTTGCCGCGCCTTTTCGAATGCGGCTTTCTGGGCCTTATACTGACTAAGAAAGATGCGGTAGTCAGGACGATTACGAAAGGCCTCTTCTTCAAGTTTTTCAAGAGTATAAGAAGCCGGAATGCTCTTTAACACAGGTTCAAGAGGGAAACTGGCAATTTCACGGCTCCAGTTGATATTGCCAAGCTGAGCCGCCAGGCGCCTGTCGGTTTCCTGCAATGACAGCCCGGTTTCAGCATTACCGGTTTCTGCCTGCTGTAATCTCATGCTCGCCTGTTTCAGGTCCAGTTCACTGCCAATGCCGTTCTTGAGTTTGATTTCAGCTTCCTCAACGAGAGAGGCGTAAAATTTTAGATTCTGTCGTTTGATCTCCTGATTGCGTTCGGCGACCATACGGTTAAAAAGACTTTGAAAAGCTGCAAGCAAAACATCGAGCAGCACAGAATCAGCCTGAGCTTCGCCAATCTCGTAATCTGCATGCGCAAGTCGACGATCCAGAGCGTCGACTCTGGCATCATTGCGCAGGAGGCCACTTTGCAGGCTCAAATACAGAGAGCGGAAGTAACTGGACTGGGAATTGGTATATTCAGTCCTGGTGCTTGAATACTCATAGCTGAGCTGCCCCAGAGGGGTGCGCTGCGCAATTCCAGCCGATGTACCACGGCGTCTGGTACTGTAATCTTCTTCAAGCCCGGTTACAGAGTTGTAACTGCTATTGGCATCCTTGCTCGCTTCACTGCTGAAATTCATCTGCGGAGAAAAAGCTTCCAGAGCCTTGTGCCTGGCAAGCCGGGCAGTTTCCAGTTCATGACCGGCTGCCAGCAGACTACGATTGCCAGAGATTATCTGCTCTGCGAATTTTTTCAGCGGCAGAAAGCCGGTTTCATCTGCGGTTGAATCAATATCGATTTCTTCACACCAGGCACAGGAGACACAGAGCCAAAACAGCATCGCACAAAATATCAAGGGCCGGGATTTCATCGGTTCAGTCGCTCCATATCTATGTTCAATACCGTTCTGGTCTCTATTTTCATCGCCGGATTATCCGGCACAGGAATACGGGATTCATAAACAATCTGACTGCTGCTGTCCTGGATCCAGTTTTCCTGGGTATCGAAGCTGAAGGTCCCCTTGCCCATGCTTTCAGAATCGGGATCGTCAGGATGGCGGGTAAACATTTCGGTGGCAAAAACCATCAGTCTGCGATTTTTGCGGTCAAAGCCGTTGAAACGATATCTGGTATGAAAGGGAGTCGCAGAACCTGAGACATCCTCGATCTGCTGCACCCAGCTGTCACCTGGTTCGACCGGGTCTTCCGGGAAACGCATCATCGAGTGCTCGGCGCCCTGCCAGGCTGCAGCCCCATCGACCCATCTGACGTTACCCATGGTGTCGATCTGCATGATCGAATCGATGCCGATTTGCGGCAGATTCTCTTTGGGCATGCCAGGATCGGCAATGACATTGTCGATACGTACTCTTACAATCGCCTGCTTTTCGTCCGAGCTGACGATTTTCTGGCTGATGTGCAAATCTATTCCTACCGGATGTCTGATCGTTCCATTCGGTGTTCTGATCTCCAGTGAACCTTTTACAGCAATGCGGAAATACATTTCCCGGCCGTTTTCAAATCTGTATCTGAATAAATATTTGCTCATGCGCGAATTTTAACCGATTTCAATTGAATATGCCATATTAAGAAAGAGCAGTTTCATATAGAGTTAAACAAAAACTGAACCTTGTCGATAATGCCGGTGCTGGAAATTCATTATAATACTGGTGAACTCGTATGGAATTGCGTCTGGGAATACTCATAGTCATTGCTCTTTTCACTCCAGTTCTGGCATCGGCTGCAAACTCTCCCGGCAAAGAAATGCTGCTCGACGGCAACGAAATCGATCTGCTGGTCGGTGCACCTACAGGTATCGTCGAACCACTCGACACCAGACGAACCCGGGTAGCCCCCGAGAACAGATATGATTATTCTGAATTTCTCGACGATGATATTCAGGCTGACGCAAGTTTCGAGGATCTTGGCTGGACCGACGCAGAAGAACAGCCAGCGAGCGAAGAGACGACGGAAGCACAGTATCTTGATCTTGTCAGCGAAGCGGATGAAATCGAAATTGGAGAATCAGCAGATGGCAAGACAAAAACTGACGCTATTTCTTCTGATTCCGTTGAAACCGATTCGCAGCTGTGATAATCTAAAACAAAAGTTTTTCAGGAGGGTGACTGCATGTCCCAGATCCGGCGCCGGAAACAGTATTTCATTAAACCCGGCTTTCAGAGCAGGTTGACCGCTATATTCATTCTGATCGTCATTATTGTCGCCAACATCGTTGGCGCTCTGGTTTATGGTTTTTCTGTTGAAAAACTCGAAAGCAATCTCGTTGAAGAAGCGAAACTGCCCGTAGACAGCAAGCAGCTTGGGCAGGCCCTGTTGCCCGGGGTAATTATCGCCGAACTCATCAGCATTTTTGTCGTCGCTTTCATCTGTATTTTCGTCACTCATACGATAGCCGGGCCTGTGTACCGTATGGAAAAGGTTGTCAGGAACATCGGCGAAGGCGATCTAACCCACTTCATCAAGCTGCGCCCGAAAGACGAGCTCAAAGATCTGGCTGACGCCATGAACGAAATGACAATGGGGTTGCGCAACAAAGTGATCGGGTTCAAAGAAACCGTTGCCCAGATTCGCGAAGGCATTGCCGTCACAAAAAGCAGCGGCAACCTCAGCAAACTCGACGATATTCTGAAATCGGTTGAATCGATGGAAGAATCACTGCACTCCTTCACTCTCGAAAAAGAGCGCCGTGAGAGCAAACCCGAAAACGAAGAAAGCGGCGAAACTGCCGAAGCCTGAAAAGGTAATTCTGTTTCTCAACACCCCCCGAAGCTCTTTTAAGCTCGGGGGTGTTTTATTTTATAGCTCGTCAATTCCGGCCGCGCGCTTTGCGCAGCACCGAAACGACATTGTCACGCGAGGTAACCGGAATGCGCTTGATGGCAAAAGGATTGGCGCCAGGTTCATTGTATCCGGAGGCGCTGGTAAAATGCATTTTAAAACCATTCTGCCTGGCAATGGCCGTATAATCATGGTTATATTTTCCATAAGGCCAGGCAATAGCTTCGGGACGGTGACCGGTCAGATTCTCGAGACGAGCCGAAGAGAGTCGAAGATCGCGACTCAAAACCGGCAACATGGGGTTGTCTTCAGATGCGCCAAACGCATCGTAAATTCGAATTGAATCAGTGTGCAGGTCATTAGTATGCGACCCGAAATCAAAAAGTCCCGAAGCAGCCATTTTCTGAATCTGAGCGTCAGTAAGATACCTGGCGAACTGGGGTTTTCGACCGATTCTCGAGGTAACGACGAAAACCGTCATCGGAACCTGCAGTTTTTCAGCAACCGGCAGAGCATAAAAAAACAGGCTCTCATAGCCATCGTCAAAAGTGATGAGCACCGGGCGAACCACGCTGGTCAGAGCTCCAGCCAGAAATAGTCTGGTCTGCGCAAGCGTCAGCGGTGTGAACCCCGCATTTTTAAGGGCAGAAATGTGCGACTCGAATTGCGCCGGCGTGCAGGACACATCCGATTGCACCTTTTCCTGAATGTGATGATAGACAAGCACCGGCAGAACGGGCAAATGTGCGGCCCTGGCCTCTGCAGCCACAGACAGCGACAAAAACATTGTC
>CAZPCO010000121.1:0-8723 GCA_964585025.1 uncultured bacterium
GAGGCGTAGGCCCGGTACATGCCGGTATTATCGAACCGGGCCACTTCAGATTTCAATGTCATGGCGAAAAGGTTTTTCATCTCGAAATCGAGCTCGGCTACCAGCACCGGGGCGTTGAAAGAGCAGTCACGTCATCATCGCCCGAAAAAATTATCCGCATTATGGAAGCGACTGCCGGCGACACAAGCATCGGCCATGCTACAGCATTTGCAATGAACTATGAAGCTCTCACCGGCATGGTTCCAAATCGAAATGCCCAACTGATAAGAGCAATCGCCCTCGAGCTCGAACGTATTGCCAATCACACCGGTGACCTCGGCGCTCTGGCCGGCGATGTCGGCTTTTTACCAACCTCAGCCTATTGTGGCCGCATCCGAGGCGACGTCCTCAATACAACCGGGTTGATCTGCGGCAACCGTTTTGGTCGCGGACTGGTCAAGCTCGGCGGCGTCGGATATGAGATAGATGCCGAGTTAAGACAACAAATTCTCGACAAGCTTTTGTTGATTGAAGCAGATCTGAATTCTGCCATCAACCTGATCTGGGACACTCCTTCAGTCGTCGCCAGGTTTGACGAAACCGGTGCCGTCAGCCAGGATGATGCTCTGGCGATCGGCCTGGTCGGGCCGGCAGCACGGGCCTGTGGTATTCTCATCGATACCAGGCTGACGCACCCGTTCGGGGCGTATGATGAATTGCCCCCTTCGATTCCGCTTCTCGAGCTTGGGCACCTTGGGGATGTTAACGCCAGAGCCATGATTCGCTGGCTCGAAATAAAAGAATCATTCAGAGTGATCAGAACGATGCTCGCCGAAATTTCCGGGCAGCCGGCCGGCGTCTGCAAACAACAAAGCGCCCTGGCGCCTTCTTCGATCAGCATCAGCCTTACCGAGGGCTGGCGGGGCGAAATATGCCATGTAGCATTGACCGACACCAAAGGAAAACTCAGAGCCTATAAAATAACCGACCCCTCTTTTCATAACTGGTTTGGCCTCGCACTCGCGCTGCGCAACCAGGAAATATCGGATTTTCCACTGTGCAACAAGAGCTTCAACCTCTCTTATTGCGGGCACGACCTGTGAGGTAAATCATGTTTCAGATTCTAAAAGCCAGATTACATCAACAGTATCGCACTTATCCTTTTCCAGAAAAGATGCCGGTTATGGCCCCGCGCTATACGGGGCGCCCACAGATCATTCCTGGGAACTGCCCGGAAAACTGCTCCAAATGCAGCGACCTCTGCCCGACTGGTGCTGTTTCTATCGGCCCCGATCGTCGACCAGTCATCGACATGGGTCGTTGCATATTCTGCCGCGACTGTGAAAAAGCCTGCGAAAAGAAGCTTATCAACTTCACCAGCGAATTTTCTCTTGCAGCGCGCCAGAAAGACGGTCTGCTGATTAAAAACACTGAATTCAAAACCGCCGAAGCGATGGGCGAAGAGATTCGCCGGATTTTTGGCCGCTCTCTCAAGCTCAGACAGGTCAGTGCCGGCGGCTGCAATGCCTGCGAAGCCGATTGTAACGTTCTTGGCACCCCTACTTTTGACCTGGCACGCTTCGGCATTCAATTCGTCGCTTCACCTCGACATGCAGACGGCCTGCTGGTTACCGGCCCGGTTTCCCAGAACATGAAACTGGCGCTTCTCAAAACCTATGAAGCTCTGCCTTCGCCCTCGGTGGTTATCGCAACCGGTGCCTGCGCTATATCCGGCGGCATTTTCAGAGGCAACAGCGAAGTCAATGACGGCATAGGCAACCTGATACCGGTCGATCTTTACATTCCCGGCTGCCCGCCAAACCCCTGGACAATTCTCGAGGGCATGCTCAGATTCATGGGGCGAATCTGAGTCAGTCCCGGTTACCCTGTTGCGATCACTTCAAGGTTGCCAAGCCGGAGACAATACTGGTAAATTGAGATCAGGAGACCCGCAATGCCCTATCGATCGTTATTTTTTGCCAGATTATGCCTGATCGTCTTTTGTATTATAGGCACATCCCTGCCTGTTGCAGCCCAGATGATCGATTTAAGTCAGTTCATCGGGCCGCTGCCGCTTTCACTGATGACGGCAGTAGCTTCTTCCGCAGTCGCCACAGGCGTTCCAGATTCCATGGCCGACGTCTTGCCGAAAGCTGAAGCATTGAAGGATGAATTCAATTCTCTCAAAGACACCATCAACGGCATAATCGAAATCGAAAAGCTTGAATCAGAACACAAAAACCACAAGGTCAGACTCCAGGAACTCAACGAACAGTTCGCCGACGTTAAAGAATCAGGCAGCTACGGCTTCGAAAAAATTTCGGCGTTGCGCAGTGAAACGCGCGCCCTTATCGATGCAGTTGGTCGCCACGCCAGATATATCTCTGAACGTCTCATAAAAGCTGAGAATCTAAAACAAACCTGGGCCGGCAATGAAAATACCTGGGTTGAAAAGCAGAATTCTCTGACCAGCGAAGTCGGGCAATCGCTGCGCGATGTTGTCAAAGACGCTCTGACAATGACCAACAGTGCCAGGCGCAGTCTCGAAGGCATCGAAGCACCTCTCGTAGCATTCCAGCAACAGGTGATAGATCTGCAGCGCGATTCACAAAACCACCTCGGCGAAATCGACAAGTTGATGGCCGAAATGCGCAAGGATCTGTTTCGAAAATCCCGGCCCGCAATGTTCACTCCAACATTCGTTTTGCAATTCGATACCGCCCTCTGGGAAGAATTCTGGCTCGGAATCGCCAGCTTCGAACTGCCGAACCGAAAGTTCTTTCAGACATTTGGCTGGGTCTTCGTTCTGCAGTTTTTTCTGCTGAGCGGCGCCGCATGGTTTCTACGCAGTCTCAGAGATCGCAATCTCGATAAATTCAAACTGGGTTTCCTCGTTGAAAGGCCCTGGTCGGCCAGCATCCTGATCGGCATTCTCGTTCCACTGCCATTGTTCGAAACCGTGCCAAAGCTTTTTCAGCTGCTGTTTGCAGGCCTGGTTTCAATTTCGGCTGCCCGGCTGGTCGGTGGCCTGATCAACCTGCCATGGCGGCGGCGTCTGCTGTATCTGATCGTCAGTCTTTATCTGACGATTCAGCTGTTCACCTTCATTGCACTCCCGGCACCGGCCATGCGCATCTTCACGGCGCTTGTCGGCTTTGCCGGCGCCCTGCTGTGCTTCTGGCGTGCCCGCATCAATCAGGCCGAAGGCAAATCGGTAACTTTCATCGTCGGAGTCAAGATCGGCGGCACGTCACTGGCTCTGGTTTTTCTCTCCCAGGCAGCCGGCTATGTGGCCTTCTCGAATCATCTTCTCGATATTACCATCAAAACAGTCTTTCTTGGGGTGATTACCTGGATGATCGATCTGGTTCTGCGCGGTATCATCGACACTATTTTCGACAACAGCCTGGTCAGGCAATACCAGCTGATCAACCGGCATTATCAGCCCATCATCAGACGCGCTTCAATGTTAGTCGATATGGTTATGATATTTGCGACCCTCGCCGGTCTGCTCTCTGTCTGGGGCTTTTTCGACAGTCCCTGGCTCGCCGCTGAGCATCTGCTGGCCTTTGGAATTTCCCTCGAAAACTACCGCCTTTCTCTCGGGATGCTGTTGTGGGGAATCACGCTGCTCTATGCATCGCTGGCAGTCTCCTGGTTGACTCAGCGAATTCTCGAAGAAGAGGTCTACCCGCGCCGCAAAGTTGAACGTGGCGTCGGCATCTCGATCAATCGACTGATACATTATGCCTTCGTAGTTTTCGGGGTGGTTACCGCCCTGTCGACAATCGGCATCGGCCTGCAGAATCTGACGGTTGTAGTCGGCGCTCTGGGCATCGGTATCGGTTTCGGCCTGCAGAACATTGTCAACAACTTCGCCAGTGGCATAATCATGCTGTTCGAACGCTCGATCAAAGTCGGTGATATCGTGCAGATAAACGGAGAATGGGGCACCATAAAAAATCTCGGCCTGCGTGCCACAGTCGTCGAAACTTTCGACCGTTCAGAAATGATCGTACCCAACAGCAATCTGGTATCGAGCACCGTCGTCAACTGGACTCTGTCAGATCGTCAAACCAGGGTCATCGTGCAGGTAGGGGTTGCCTATGGTTCAGATGTTCAGAAAGTAACCCAGATTCTTCTGCGCATCGCCCAGGAAAACCCCTTTATCATGAAATTCCCAGAACCGGCCGTCTATTTCATGAATTTCGGCGCCAGCTCCCTCGATTTCGAGTTGCGAGCCTGGGTTGCCGACATAGATATTCGTCTCAAGATCAAAAATGAGATCAATTACGAGATCGAAAGGCTGTTTCGCGAAAATGGCATTGAAATCCCATTTCCACAGCACGACCTGCATATCAGATCGGTAGACGACAAAGCCGGCGCCGCTCTGCAGGGCCTGATCATGAAGAAATAACCTACTTACGGCACCAGTATACAAGTGCCGGCGGAATGTTGCTCCAGACGACCGGGCTGGTTCTGACCTCGGAAAAATATTGTTCGAGCTTACGCCTGAATCTGATGCCGGAAGGTAACAGCAGCCCGTGCAGATAAGCAAAGGTCGTGAAAACGCCCCCCCTTTTCAGGCCAGCAACTGTTTCGTAGAGGATATCATCCTGCAGCTCGTCAGAAAACACTGCCCAGGGCAGACCGCTGATCACCGCATCGGCGTGCTTCACACCAAATTTTCTCAGATAGCTGCGAATTTCCGCTGCTGAATCCTGGAAGATTTTAACGCCCGGCATATTCTGACTGATAATACGGTTCATATGTTCATTGAGCTCAAAGCCGAAAAACAAGGTTTTTTCAGGATCGATACGCTCGATAACCTGCCGGGTAAAAGCTCCGGTACCCGAACCATATTCGACGATGACTTTTGCCCGGTTAAAATTGATCGGCTGCAGCATGCGGCGCGCCAGTTTCGTCGAACTCGGTGCAATCGCCCCGATTCGCTTCGGCTCACGACAGAACTGTTTTACAAATTGCCAGCGACTCACTGAATGCCTTTCTGATGGGAATCAGACCGGGACCCACATTTTTGCGTGAGCCCCGACATGACAACTATTTCATTCTGCGTTTTACAAAAGCATCTACAAAGAACGAAGCAACGTGCTCGGCATATTTTCCCGGCCCAAACCCTGCGTCGTAGCCTAGTTCTTTGGCAAGATCATTGGTAATGCGCGGACCGCCGGCAACCAGAATGACCTTGTCGCGCAAGTGTGCCGCTTCAAGAAGTTCTACGAGCTCAACCATATTGCTGACATGAACGTCTTTCTGAGTAACGGTCTGTGAAACCAGCAGCACATCGGCCTTCAGCGCCACGGCCTTTTTGACAAATTCTTCATTGGGAACCTGACTGCCAAGATTGTAGGCTTCGAGCATCTGATAGCGCTCGAGCCCATAGTGACCGGCGTAGCCCTTCATGTTCATGACTGCGTCAATGCCGACGGTATGAGCGTCGGTTCCAGTGCTGGCGCCTACTACTACCAGCTTGCGACCAATATTTTCCTTGATGTATTCATCGACGCCGTGCATGTCCATAACCGTTGAATCGATTGTGGCTACCTTGATTCCGGTGATGTCAACGGTATGAGTAAGATTGCCGTAAACGACAAAGAACGAGAAGTCCTTGTCGAGGGCTTCATGATGCGACACCTGCACATCGCTCAGCCCCATTTTGGCACCGAGCTGGCGAGCAGCTTCCACTGCCCGGTCGTCATCGGCAACCGGCAGGGTGAAACTGACCTGGACCTTGCCGTCATTCATCGTGTCACCGTATGGTTTCAGATGGGTAAGATCGAGTTCCCTGCTGAAATTTTTCTCTTTGGTAGAATACAGGCCACTGCTCATTTTCGGCCCCCTTTCAGCATCATTTCGACAAACGGGTTGAAATAATCCTTCTGCTTTTCGACGACACCGTCGAGCCCTTTGCCACCGGTGAAGGGACGCTTAACATTTGCAAACCTGCCCATTTCAAGGGTCTTGAACAGCCCATCACGTCGGATGGTTTCGAGCATATTGCAGGCTTCATTGAGAACCTGATTGGCACGAGTGGTGATGATACCGTTTTCTTTGAATTCAATCTCATCGCCGAGATCGGCCATGGTATTGAAGATATAGCGGGCATTTTCGATCGAGAGGGCGCGGTCTGACATCAGCGGCGTGTGGATCGCCTCGGTCAACATGCCGAGCAGATGCAATTTCTGACTGGTCAAAATGGTGACCATATTGAAAAGCGCATCCTGAACATGGCCTCGGAAAATATTACCGGTTTTGAACTTAGTCGGCGGCATGTATTTCAGCGGCGCTTTCGGGAAGATTTCTCTCGCCATCTGCGCCTGCGCCAGCTCAAAAAGGAACCCGTTTTTGAGATCGGGGTTGATTTCGAAAGCATGCCCCAACCCCATCTGTTCCTCAGGAATACCGCTGATCAGGGCGAATTGCTCATTGATCAACTGTGAAGCCAGCACCGTATGTGCTTCTTCGACGGCATCTGCCGTAGTCAGATAATTATCTTCACCGGTATTGATTATAACCCCGGCAAAGCCGTTGATGATGCGCGAAAAATACTGGTCGACCAGCGTGCGCTGCATATTGATGTCACGGAAAAGGATGCCGTAAAGAGCGTCGTTAAGCATGACATCCAGGCGTTCAAGAGCTCCCATGGCGGCGATTTCGGGCATACACAAGCCGGAACAATAGTTACAAAGCCTGATATAACGGCCCTGTTTTTCTGAAACCTCATCGAGAGCGGCACGCATCAATCGAAAGTTTTCCTGAGTGGCGAAAGTGCCACCAAAACCTTCGGTGGTCGCACCATAAGGCACGAAGTCGAGCAGGCTCTGGCCAGTGGTTCTGATTACGGCGATGATATCGGCACCTTGATTGGCGGCTGCCCGGGCCTGAATAATATCTTCATAAATATTGCCGGTAGCTACGATAACGTAAAGATAAGGGCCCTTCTTGTCACCAAAGCGACCAAGATATTCTTCGCGCTGCTTGCGGTTTTTTCTGATGCGTTCAACAGTTCGTGCGGCAATTTCATCGATTCTGGCGCGAATCTCGAACATATCGGCCATTTTGAGTCTGGTTATATCGAGTTCGCCGGCAGCAACGGCTTCAGCGATCTGCTGAGGTGTTTTACCGGTCTGGATGATGGCATTGCCAAGATAGGCTGAAATACCAAGAGCCAGGCCATTGTTGCTGCGGATATTGTCGACAAGAATATTCGGCAGCGGCACACCCTGGGCATCGACACCATCGACACCCAGCAAACGGGCGCAGGTGCGCTCGATAGTCACACTCGTATGCTTTTCGATAAACTTGTGCGTGTCTGCCGCGATATCGCGGGCAAATTGCCGGGCCTTGTCGACTACGGCAAAATTCAAATTGAGCTTGCTTTTCATCGTCTTCCCTACCTTGAGATTTTATTGCCCAATTATACCGCTGAACTGTCTATTCCGCAGTATTTTTTTGCCGAGTGCTCATTATTCAGCTGCTGCTGATGTTTTACATATCATCAGTATTTCTCTGTCGCCGCTTCTTCTTAAAGAAGAGCCTGGGTAAAAAAGACCTTTACGTCTGCTTCACTCTCGAAGTCCGGCCTTCCTGCATCTTTGCCAGGATCATTGTTCTTCAGGCGGATAATAGCTGCGCAGCAGAGCCATGAATTCCGGGTCGACATCTAGAATTGTCGCAATGTGCCAGGCATCACGGGGAACTGAATATTCGCCACTCAGTTTCTTCAGACGATAATCCATATTGCTGCAGAGGTTTCGCACTATTGAAGCCCGGTCGCTGCCGGCACTGCGGTATTCTTTGCTTTTGAGACCGATCACCTGCCAGTATGCCGCGCCGTCGATCTTAATGCCATCATAATGGGTTGCGATTACGCCATACGAACCGCTGCTCTGCATGAACTCCCCCAAAGCCTGAACGAAACGGCTGCCTTCATAAGGATTCGTCGAACGGGCAAATTCGTCGCACACCGCCAGCCCGACTCCCTGCCTGGTCATGGCGACCAGTTCGCTGAGCCTGATCATTTCAGCGCCGAAACTGCTGAGCCCGGAAACCTGACTCTGGCCGTCACCAGATATCAGACAGATGAAATCGAACAGAGGCATTGCAAAGCGCCTGGCAAAAACAAAAAAGCCCAGCGCTGCCAGCTCCGCATTCATAGCCAGAGTCAGAAGCGCGACGGTCTTGCCGCCCATATTGGCACCGGTCAACAAAGTAGCGCCCGGCTGCACTTCAATTGAAATGGGGGTATAACGCTGATCATGCCGGCGTAGAAGTTCATCGACCTCCGGGTTGACCATATCTTCAGCCACCAAAGACCCGCCACCCGATATTGAAGACAGTTCAGGGCGACAACAGCCATGTTCTACGGCGACCCTGGCCATGGCGAGCAACAACTCGAGTCTGCCGGCAACGCAGCCGTTCCGGCGCAAACGTTCGAACCAGGGTTTGAGGCTGGTGCCAAGCATACCCCTGACATGCGCTTCTTCTTCACGTTCCTGCAATACGATCTGCTGCCGTTCGTTGCGCAGCTGCTCCCGGCGAGGCTGGTCCTGGCATTTGAGAATTTCAGCTTCAAGCAGACGTTTTGCGGCCCTGATATCTTTGAGGCGCCCGGAATAAGCTTCGTGAATGTGAAATGAAGCAACGATGGTGCGATCAGGATTCAAGAGTTCGACAACCCCATGCAGATCGTCGAAAACGACCGATGGAAGGTTCAGCTCAGA
>CAZPCO010000122.1:0-8710 GCA_964585025.1 uncultured bacterium
AGAACCACCAGCAACGCCGCCAGAATTCGTTTATTCATATTCAATTCTCCTTACCCGAGAGCTAAAGAGCGTACATTTTTGATAATTATACAGAAAATGCCGCCACCCCGGAAGAGAAAATGTACATTTACCATAAAATGGAGGGAATTGATGGAAATCCCGTAGAGACGCGAAGCATCGCTACGATTTTCGTGGCCGACGGGATAAACGGGATCATCGTGACAACACGATATTTAGAATCTGCGTAAAATATTGACCGGTTCAATGTCTTTTGCCGTTTATGAAAAGGCATTGAAACTGATGAAATTTGCTAAGCCCGTGTCAGTCCCAGCGGTCGAGAAGTTCGGCTGCACCGCCCTTCACTTTCATCTTGATTCTCTGCCACAGGCTTTTGGGTGGTTCATAAAGTTTGCTGACCGTAAAGTCTTTCTCGAACAGGTCTCTTTTTACCTTTTTGACAAATTCAGGGTCTTTGGAAGCAATATTTGACTCGTAATTATGTCTGAGCGCCATTGTATCCATATTACAACTGCCGATAGTCGCAAAATTGTCATCGGCGATCAGCCCTTTGGCATGCAGTTTCCCTAGACCTTTTTCACCTTCGTACATATAGATTTTGACACCGGCCTTCTGCAGTTTTTCGAAATGAAAGCGGGTATTGGCATCATTGAGAGGGTTCTCGGCTGACGCCGGATGCACAATGCGAACGTCGACGCCGCGTTTTGCTGCCGCCGCCAGACGATCGATCAGATCATTGTTGGTGATATAGGGATTTATGACGTAAAGGTATTTTTTCGCAGTATCTATCTGCTGCTTATAATCATCATGAACATCATGAACGCCGCGCGGAATATTATAGGTTATACGGGCATTCGAAGTGCCTTTCACTACCGGCGAAGCAAAGAAACGGTCGCGCAGATCTGCGGAATCTTTGGACGCAAACTTGCCACCGTTATACAGATAGCTGAGCAACAGCCCAGTCTGCATCTGGTTCACAACCGAACCCTGACAGCGCACCATCATGTCATGTTTTTTCTCACGCGATTCCTGTTGCAGGGTGTAGCCACCGACATAACCGATCTGACCGTCGATGATGAACTTCTTGCGATGATCGAAATGAAAGAAATCGAGTTTCTGGCCAACGCTGGAAGCTTTCGAAACCCGATCGTAAAAAACGACCTTTACCCCATTCTGGCGATAGAATTCAAAGAGTTTCTCTTCTTCGGTCGTCGAAACCAGGTTTTTCGCTCCGGCCATGCGGGCACCTGATCGGTCGGCGACCAGAACGACCTCGACGCCCTGCTTCGCCTTTTCCGCGAGCAGGCGGGCGAATTCCCAGCCGGTCTTGTCGGCTTCCATGCCGAACATCTGAATGGTGATACTCTTCTTCGCTGACTGCAGATCGCGGGTCAACGACTGCCAGAAAGTCTCGCCGGTCTGCAGCTCGAGGCTGTTATCATTTGTTTCATTGAAGGAAATATCGAGATCGGTTTCGGTTACCTTCTCGCCGGTTGCAGCTTTTCTGAGGGCGCGTTCAACGCCTTGCGCGGTTGTGAGTTCTGAGGCAGCTTTCTCGCGTTCAACGGTCGAAACCTTTTTCATTGCAGTCGATGCAGCGCTGATCGTAGATCTGGCTTTATCTGCAGCTTCGCCACCGGCATTTTTCAGTTGGTCGTAAGCGTTTTTGGCAGCACTGTAAGCGTCACGCCTGGCAGAAACCACCGTCTGGTCAGCCTGATTCATTACCGCGTCACGGTAATCGGTGAGCGCCTGCTGCATTTTCTGGTAGGCTGCCTGCAGGTTTTCGGCACCCATTCCAGGCGTCAGTGACAACGAAAGAAGAACGCAAGATGCCAGACCAAAATAGCGGAACTGTTTATGCATCAGACTGCTCCTGATCTATTCTTAGGAGAAAGAAACCTGAACCTCAGATTGTTTTCGTACACAAAACTCGCAACTTTTTCCGATTATAAGAAAAAAGGTGATATCCCGCAATCATGATCGAAGGCTGCTCTGCGACTGCGCCCTACGCAAAAATCCTAAAAAATGGAGTTATTCATCCCAGTCGAGCTTTGGAGTTAGAAAAGCCGGAGGCCTTATTTCATCAGTTTCGGCTTTCTTTTTGATGTTTTCATTCGCACTATCAACGTTGCCATCTATGGTTGCTTTGATCCCGTCAGTAGTAGGCCTGACCAGTACACCCAGAGACTTCTCGGCAACTTTTTCAATAACGTCCTGGTCGCCCCAGACGCTCAATGTCGTGGCAAAATTTTCGCCGATAATCGCAGACACCTTGCCGACCCCTTTCCCAACCCCGTAGTCGATCAATTTGTCGATCCCAACTTTAGCATTTTCGTTGGCATAAACCGAAAGAAAATCCTCATCACTGGTGATAGCGTTCTCTGCAGCTGAAATCAGCGTATTACCGGCTCCTGTGATTACAGCCGCCGCTGCAGTACACATTCCAGCTATCGGAGAAATAATTGCGGCAAGAGGAGCAGCAATCGGAATCAGGGCAACGGTGCCACACAGAGCAGTACAGAGTGCTGCCACTCCGTCAAGCACTCCCGCAGCAGTTCCTAGAGTTTCGGCAGCAGAAAGCAGTGAATTACCCGCTCTGGTCAAAACATTCTGGTAAATTGCCAGAGCACTGGCATTCTTGTCAAGACTATTGTAAACCTGCGTGGGATCTGTCTCTGCGGCCTTTTCCAGTGCGCCATTTTTCAGGTCATCCATGGTCTTCTGAGCATCTTGTTTCAGTTGTCTGATATCGGCATTCGCTTTGTCGATCTGCGCTATGTAGCCTTCCAGCTTTGCCTTTTCCTGGGCAGCCTGCATTTTAGCAGCATAGGCGGCTGCCTGGTCAGGAGTCGTTATACCTTTGTCGTCTTTTGGAATCGGAGTGTAGTTTTCCATATTCCAGATCATTCTGAGTATTTCACTTGTGATCGAATCAAGTTGAATTTCTTCTATAGCCATAATTTCATCGTAGGTTTTCTGAAATTCTGCAACAGCTTCCTGAATCTGGGCTTTCTGATTCGTACTGTCCTGCGCAAAAAGCGTTATTGGAGCGACGGACTGTAGAACAATAGTAAAAATCAGCAGCGCAGCAAGCACTCTTCGGCTTGAACCATTCATAAGAACCTCCGGTTTGATCAGCATTTTTTGTTAGCATTGGCCATACAAAGTCAATGATCCCCGTGTCATCCCAGCAAAAGCGAGTATCCAGAGGATTATAACTGGATTCCCGCCTGCGCGGGAATGACGAGTTAATTCATACAGTCGATTGTGATGATCGACCAGGCTGAAAAAGATTAGCTCCGAAAGCAGTTTTCTGCTTTCGGAGCATTTTCAATTTATCAGCAATCAGGGCAAAGTATAGGAAATTGGATACCAGGATTTTTTATCACTCCTGAATCCGAATATTCTGCCGTCAGGAGTAACCTCTTTTTCTCTTGGCGAGAGAAAAGGAATGGCAAGCAGATCTGCCTGGCCGAGAACTTTGCCCTGGCCAGAGAGCCGTACAACCCGATACTGGTGAATAACACCATTTTTATCGCAGGCAATCAGTTCAAGATATACATTTTTTTTGCTGTCTGACCCGATCAGCTTAGCTGAAACATAATGAGCATTCCGCTCTTTTGGAGTCTGAAGCGGAAATTTGGCGAGAGAAACGGTTACGGTTGGCGAGGCCTTATCCGCCCGGAACAATTCAGCTTCATAAGCGTTGAATTTTACTCCCAGTGGCTTGTCTGCAGCATCAACGACCGTAGACAAAAAGGTCTGACCATCGTACCGTTCAATCAATTCTCCTGCCGGGTTGAAACGAAGCAGACTTTTCATCACCGGGTTGGCTACCAGCAGGTTGCCTTTGCTGTCGACACCGATTCCGCGAGAATCAGGAAGCCCTTCAATCAGGACCTGTGTAGTTCCCTTGTCATCGACACGCAATACAATCCCCTGTGTTGAATTGTAAAGATATAAACCTCCGGTGGGAATTACTGCCATATCTCGCATATTGATGAACTTTTCAGTACTGCTTCCAGGAAATGCAAATGAGGAAATCAGCGCGCCATCGGCTGCAAAGTGTTTTGCCTTCTGATTGACTGAATCCATTACCCAGAATGAATTGTCTGAAAGCGGACAGAAAGCAGTCGGCGCGCCGCCGATACGATGTTTGTCACTCTGCTGATCGCCGCCGACATTGCTGTCTGCCTTGCCGTATTCGATTGCACAGATGTCCTGATGAGCTACAGCTGCAGAGGCAAGACCAGCTTCGTATTGCAACCCGTTGATGAGAACACCGGAAGGATTAGCAGAAACCACGCCTATAAAGCCCAGAGAAATTATAATTAGAGAACCGATGATTCTGTTTTTCATAGTTTTTCTTCCTTGTTCAGGTTATTCCACAAGCGGAGGAAATTCAAGACCTGGTACATCGCGGGGATTCACAAATTCACCGCTTGAATCCATAACGCCCATATGAAGGTGAGCGCCGGTTGTCCATTCACCGGTATTGTCAGACCTGGCAATATCCTGACCGATAGCAACCTGCTGGCCTTCTTCAACCGAAACGCTTTCCAGATGGCAATAAAATGAGGAATAACCATTATCATAGCGAACTTTCACAAACTTGCCGCCACCGTCAGTCCAGCCGACTTCTGTGACAACACCGTTTCCGAGTGCGTTAAGACGCGTTCCATTCGGAACTGGCAAATCGATGCCTTCATGATAGGAGCTGCCAACCGAAATGTCTCTCGGGCCGAAATTGGAACTTACGGAATCGGGCATTGGCGAGCATGGTTCGGCACCGAATGTACCGTTATCTACAGTCGCACTTGACCCTGGATCACCTGTGACGGCAGAAGCGTATGGATCAGCGTCCGACCCAACGCCGCTTGGCGGTTCAATCCCCTGATGCGACGGGAATCCGGGGGCACTGACATAGTAGGCATGCACGAAAGCCTCTTTTCCATCATACAGAATTCTGAACCAGTCACCATCTTTACTGATAATCTGAATTTTCGCGAGATTATTCAAACCACCGATGATTTTTCCCCAGGGGCCGGTACGAATATTCAAATAGGTATCAACCTCTATGACGCCCTCCATCTTCACGCCATTGGCATCTGCAGTTGAGGATGCACTGGCGACTTCAGTGCTACCAGAACCAATAGCCACTCCAAATCCTTCTGTTCCATCTGGTTCAGCGTCTGGTTTAACTGCATCTTGTCCCTCAGTGTTCCATGATTCTTCTGATTCCGAATCAGAATTTTGAGCCATAGCGTGATGATTGAATAAAAACATGATCATCAGAACCGACAATAACAGCAGGCCAAATGTCTGTATTTTCATCGAATACTTCTCCTTTAAAGTTTGATTTTTACATGAATACGAAATTTCTCATTTTTTGTGACATCGACATTCGAAAAATCCGATTTCATTTCATCAATCCTTTCTCAAAATCATATAAATACCTTCTCAACTGTTTTTACAGTCATTGATTCCCAATATGGGCTTCAGCTCCGGGCTCTTCAAGTAATGGCGTGCCAAAAAAGCCCTCTTCCCTGTTTTTGCTGATTCTGGCAGTAAAATCATGAGTCAAAGCGATCTCCGGAACAGTTTTCAATTCAATTTTAAGATAGATGGCATTTAGGTTCTGACTGTCAGTGGCAAAAATCATGGTTTTTAAAATGCCTTCCCGCTCACCTTTGAAAGGGAAAAACAACGAACCGTCGCTGCGGCCCCTGATAATATCGCCTGTATCGAAATTGACGTCATAAGCAATCTGCCCATCGAGGCGCTCGACAAACAGAGAAGTGCTTGAACCGACGACATTCTGAATCTGCCAACTTCTGCAACCGGCAAGGTCGCGTTCAAGTTGATCACATAGTCTGGCAAATGAGCCCTGATAGGACATTTCAAGATTCTGCTGTTCATGGGTTTTTCTGATTCGCCAGAAAGAATAAACAAAAAAGGCCACGATAAGACAGCTAACCATCATGTAAAAAAACAATTCAATGAGAGACATCCCACGTTTTTTATTTAAAACCTGCTTCATAATTTTTCACTCTCAGAGTTTGGGAAAAACATAGCCGCGCATCGTCACTTTTCTTTTCACTTGCCCTTCTGGTGATCCGGGAAACCGGAATTCGGAATTAACGTCAATCATCAACATTTGAGTATCGCTACAGGTATTGATTTCAATGCAGCTTTCAATATTCAGATTATTAACAATTCTGGCACCGGAATATTTGTTCAGGACATTAAAAAATGCCTGACCCTGCATCGCTGAAAGCTCATCGTAAGCAACCATTCGGAGTTCTCCGATGCATGAGGTCTGAAAAGAATTAACTATCACCGCATCTCGGGCAGCAAGCGACACTCGCCGTGTATGCACAAAATGCTGCATCAGCGGCAGCAAAAACACACCAAGAATGAACATTGCTATGGCTACTTCAACCATAGTGAAACCTGTATTTCTGATAGTTTTTACCTGCCCTGCAACCGTATTTCTCACTTTACAATTCCCTTGCCCAAACATCTGTCTCAACACAGGTCGAAATGCAATTCACTCTTTTACCAGTTCAACACGACGATTTTTCGCCTGCCCTTCCGGAGTCGAGTTATCTGCAATCGGCACATTATCACTCATTCCAACTGAGGTGAGGAGCCCGGGATCGATACCACGATTTACCAGCCAGTCTCTAACCGCGTTGGCACGGTTCTGTGACAGCACCGGATTCAGAGAAACATCGCCGGAAGTGTCACAATGTCCTTCAATCCTTATTCTAACACCGGGATTGTTTTTCATATATCCAAAAATTGCTTCCAGAGAGGGGCCTGAACTATCAGTCAAATTTGCACTGTCAAAATCGAAGGTTACATCCAGCTCTTCCTGCAGATTTTCAGGTGTGGTTACAGGGTCCGTAATGTCTGGGAAATCGACATCGATCATTGGAACGACGTCGTCCACCTGCTTGAGAGTAGCCGGTGCCGGGGGAGGAGCCGGGGGCGGGACAACGGTCGGAATATCGACAGAGTTTGGAAAGGCGGTATTCATCTCTGACGAATCGGGGGATGGCATGTTGCCATGGATCTCGATGGCACGACCGGGAACAAGAGGAATAGACATGGTCTCACTGGCATAACCTACGATTACCTTATATGATCGTGCTTCACAAACTGGCAAAGTCGGACGGCAAAACAAAAAAGCGACAATCGCCAAAAATGATAAAAACTGCATGTTTTTCATGGTTCGCTCTCCTCAATTCTAAAAACAAGAGGATTGTCCTTCAATTTTGGACATGGATTTGAAAACCTGAAAACTCTTTCAACCCCTCTGAATTCCCTGGTTATGAGATCTCCCCGCAACGAATAGGTAATCGAAGCCGGCTGACCATCGGAATTTACCAGCAGACTTACGCCATCCGGCAGAGAGTGAATGGCTTTGGTCATTGCCAGATCATTATTGAGAGCTTCAGTGAAGTTGCCCATATCAAGATAGTATTGTGATACCCTTCCATCGCTGTTGGCCTGATTAACGGAACGGTCAAACAAGCGATAAATTACGCCGGCAAGAACAACGATAATGAAGACAGAGAATGAAATTTCGATGAATGTTATACCGGCTTTGCGACTTTGTTTCAGTCGATTACATTTTTCCGCCTTCAACGTAATACTCCTCTTCTTGTGATAGCTGATAGCGATAGGCAGACTTTCTTTTCCATTTCTCCGGGTCAGAGTAAGGATCATGCGCAGGCACGAAAGTTATGGTTTTAGAATGTTCCTTCATGCCTGCGGTATCAATCGAACAGGCAGCCAGTCCACCCCTGATATTGAAACCGTTTGTTGCTCTGAACGTACCCATCAGACAGATCAAATGAGCTTCAACAGGCTGACTCGTTTCGACACTGATATCTTTTAGCGATACAATGGTAAACGGATACTTTGATTTCACACCGGCTTTGATACGAATATTGCCGCCACAGATCAATATGCCTGGATTTACAATCTCAAGAGGCTTTGCAAGATCTAGGTCGGCTTTGCCAACATATACAATACCTGGAACTCTTAGCTGAGAAGTGCGCTGATCATAAAATCCATCTTCGAGTTCCTTGAACGAAGCAAATTCTGTAGTTATTTTGGCCTGAAATTCCTTACAACCCTTGATATCAGCCAGATTTCCGGAATACAGCATGGTATTTTCCATTGTGAATTCGCCTCGACCGGAACGCAGAGAATCGCCATTACCAATCCATGGCCGCATATCTGACGAATTTGCACTATCAATGATCGATGGGACTGGTATCTGGTATCCAGTTCCCTTTGGATGCAGCATTGTTCCGCTTTCGGGACTGTTCAGAAAAATGTAATCAAGCGCTTTGATGAAAGGCACGCTCTCGATTATGGTCATGAGCTGTGAATATTTTTCATAGGCGGCGCCTGGAGAATTTCGGTTGATCTTCATCAGACGGGCAAAATCATTGATATTCGTGTCATCGTCAACATGCGGTCGGTAAGCATTCTCAAAATCACCCTGATTTAAAAAACCCGGAATGATGACGTTTTCATAAAGTAATTTGCCGCTGGATCCAGCATGCTGGAATTCAACATCGATGCCGCGCATTCTCAGATACTGCATATCAACCGGGCCAAACACCAGTGTCGGCGAGAATTTCGTTCCAGTACCGAAGAGCCTGATCAAAGA
>CAZPCO010000123.1:0-4565 GCA_964585025.1 uncultured bacterium
TTCTCCTGTTCCCTGAAAATGACGATCCGACGGTTCCAGCTCAGATCAGACGCCAGCCAAAGATTTTTCAGGCTTACCGCGAAACCAAGCACTGGGGCAAGATTCTTGAAGTCAACAACGTCGGCCGTCTTAACGAAAAAATCAAGGACGGCGGTATTTCAGACTTCATCAAAACCGCTGAAGCCCTGCACTCGAAGAAGATTCAGATCATTGCCGACGAAATCTCCAGCCATCCTTCGATCAGAATCGTTCTGATCGCCGGGCCCTCGAGTTCCGGCAAAACCACTTTCAGCAAACGACTGTGCACCCACCTCAAGGTAAACGGTCTGCGGCCGGTCGCTCTCTCCCTCGATAACTATTTCCTCGATCGCCAGCATACTCCCCGCGACGAAAACGGTGATTACGATTTCGAATCTATCTATGCCCTCGACCTGGAACTTTTCAACCAGCACCTGCGTGAACTGCTCGACGGCAAAGTCGCCCAGATTCCTGAATTCGATTTTCACACCGGTCATCGCAAGCCACAGACCGACCCGATGCGTATCAACGAAGACCAGATCATCATCATCGAAGGAATCCACGGCCTCAATGACGAATTGACCCGCTCGGTACCGGCTGACTGCAAATACCGCATCTACATCAGCGCTCTTACGCAGCTGGTCATCGATGATTACAACCGCATCGCCACCACCGATACCCGTCTCATCAGACGTACGGTTCGCGACAGCAAATATCGCGGCTATTCGGCTGCAGAAACAATCGGGCGCTGGGCATCAGTGCGGCGCGGCGAAGAGCGCAACATCTTCCCGTTCCAGGAATGCGCCAACACGGTTTTCAACTCTGCCGTGCCCTATGAATGGGCAATCCTCAGACCAATCGCCGAACCGCTCTTCCTCGATATTCCGCCTGAAAGCCCCTGCTATTCACAGGCCAGACAGATTCTCAGAACCCTTTCATTTTTCGCACCCCTCGACCCGAAGGAAGTTCCCCCGACTTCGATTCTGCGCGAATTCATCGGTGGCAGCTCTTTCCAGTATTGATCGAAAGACATTTCTCATGCACCCTCGGGCAACCGAGGGTGCTTTTCTTTTGTCAGCAGTGCAAATCGCAGCACGCGCCAAGCAATAAAGCCTGTCATCGCGAAGGGCGCAACCCTGAATCAATCTCAAACCAATAGATTGAGAACAAACTTCAGCAACCAGCAGTTCCCGGTGATTATTGTTAACCATTGATCAGTAGGCACTGGCGTTCAACTGGTTATCTTGGTGAAGAGGCAGCTTCGACCTATCAGCCGGGTTGCTTTTTCTCCAGCGATTCGCTTCGCTCACAAGCTTCCAAAAAAGCAATCCCGTTTTCTCGCCCCGCAATTTCATATAGAAATCTATAGTTTTTGACCGAAAATTACTGTTCAGCAACGCAGCCGTTTAGCATGCTGCCAGATATTATGGTAATATCGAGAAATGAAAAATGCAGATCTGAAAACGCTGTTAGAAAAAGTCCTCATCGATTTTCCGCCGGTCAAAAGAACGCAGGCTGATCCGATAAGGTTTCCGCGCAGATTTTTTGTTGAAAACCGCCCGGCGGCTGAAATAGAAGCTGTAGCAATCTTTTCAGCAATGCTCGCCTATGGTTCAGCGGCCCAATTCATCAAAAAGATCGACGAAACAATGCAGCGCTGCAACTGGCAGTTTTTGCAGCTGATTACCAGTAAAGACGCCGAAAACTTCAACTGGCCGGCATATCGATTGAGCACCGGGCCTGAGATTGGTATGTTTGCTGCCGCAACCGGCAGACTGATCAAAAAACACGGCAGTCTCAAAAAGGTTTTTCTTTCGGGCTATGCAGTCGAAAACAGTATTCAGAACGGTCTTGCTGCTCTGCAGGGCTCTATCGTCAGAGAGATTTCTTCATTTCATCCAGAAATTCCACGCGGCACCCGGCACCTGCTGCCTGACCCGACTTCAGGTGGTTGCGCCAAGCGCTGGCATATGTTTCTGCGCTGGATGGTTCGTCGTGACGACGGAGTGGACATGGGCTTGTGGAGCGAGGTGAATCCGGCATCTCTGCTCATTCCTCTCGACCGGCATATCAGTAGAATCGCCCGCAATCTCGGTTTGACCAGCCGTAATTCCGATGACTGGAAAACTGCTGATGAAATCGCTACCCGTCTGCGGGAATTTGCGCCGGGCGACCCGATAAAATACGATTTTGCCCTATGCCATCTTGGCATTGCCGGAGAATGCACCCATGGCAAAGACCAGCAGTTATGCCGCAGATGTCTGTTTGCAAAGGTCTGCCGGGCGGCGAAGTCCGAATGAAAACATACCCATTGTACTTGAATACGGGTTTGTGTTAAGCTGTCTGCCGAAAATGTAACACCAGGAGAGAGAAATGCTGAGCATCAATGAATTTTTTGCCCGTCTGAACGAATTTTGCTGCCCGGAACTGTTCAATATCGATCTCGAAGGATTCGACCGCCTCGAAAATATCTGGGATGTCCTGAAACGCATTCAAAAAGGTTTTGTTTCAGGGCGCGTCAAGCCTGGCATACACGGAACAGTAGAAGAAGGCGCCTTTATCAGGGGCAAAGACATTTATATCGGCAAGGGCTCAATTATTGAAGCAGGGGCAATGGTCTGTGGACCGGCCATCATCGGCGAAAACGTCGAAATCCGTCATGGCGCATTCGTGCGTGGGCATGTCATCATCGGCAATGGCGCAGTTGTAGGTCATGCGAGCGAAGTGGTAAGATCTGTTTTCATGCCTGGTGCCAAAGCACCCCATTTCAATTACGTCGGTGATTCTATTCTCGGCACCCACGTCAATCTGGGTGCCGGAACCAAGCTTTCCAACCTGAAAAACGATGGCAGCAACGTCAGAACAAGGATCGGCGAGCATATAATCGATACTGGCGTAAGAAAATTTGGCGCCATTCTTGGCGACAACTGCCAGCTTGGCTGCAACTCAGTCGCCAATCCCGGCACCATAATGGAACCCAACTGCAAAGTTTACCCAAATGCCAGCATTCAGGGCCATTTTGTCAGGGGTTCAATTGTAAAATTGCGCCAGAATCTTGAAATAGCGGTGATCAGCGGCACATAAGCCTTTTCCTCGCGCAACCGGGAGACATATTATTCCGGCCCTTCGACTCCTTCGGCAGGCTCAGGAACCAGGCTCAGGGACCGGCCTTTTTTTCAAAACTTTCTCAGGCGTGGCAGGTCGCCTGCCTGCTGTTTTGTCAGGCTCAAAAATCGAGTGTTTGCAGCATAAATAAATGCTGCAGATGCCTTTTAGCTCAGTATTCAATACCGGGCCGGGCAGCAACACCTTTGTCGAAATAATGCTTCTGCTTGACCATGCTGGTCACAAGATCTGCCTGTTCAAGAATCTGCTCGTCATCACAACGACCGGTGAGCACCAGTTCAAGCTCCTGCGGGGTTTGTTCAATCAGACGCAGCAGAGACTGCCGGGCAAGCATTCCATAGGTCATGGTGCTGAGCGCCTCATCAAGCACCAGCAGATCGAAGCGACCAGATCGGATAAGCTCACCAGCCAGTTCTATACCACGGTTCGCCTCGGCAATATCGGCGTCAATGACTTCGAACCTGAAACTGCCATCTGGTTTCATGCGTTCATTCCCGGTAATATGATATTCGATGCCAAGCCGGTCAAGCACTACCAGCTCATTATGACGGTAGGTTTCACTTCCTTTATCGAAGAAAATAACCCCTACCCGCCTGCCTGAGCCGAAAGCTCTGATCATCAGGCCGATTGCAGCAGTCGTTTTGCCTTTGCCATCACCGATATACGCATGAATCATGTTCAGCTCCTGCTAGAATGTAATATCGAATTCAGTGCCAAAAAGCGGGTCTTCATCGACAGCCGCCGCAGGCGGAGTCTTGACTGCCGGCGAAGTCGTGACAGCCGGGGCTGTCGTGGCAGTGACACTCTGAACCTCACTGCTGCCTGCAGAAGCAGCAGTTGCGGTTTCAGCACCAGCTGTTCCAGTTTCGCTGCCCGCAGAAGCAGGCGTCGTCGTTGTTTCGAAGATCGACGCAGTCGTAACAGCAGTTGCAGCACCTGACGATGCACCGCTTTCTGCAGCAGCCGGAACCGCAGCCACAGCTTCAGTGGCCTTCCCTTTGCCAGCCTGACTCCCGTCACTGACAAACCCGGGAGGTTGTGCAGGCGGGTTGTCGAATCTGGCTAATTCAAGCGGACGTTTGCGGTCAGCTTTCATGTCCCAGATCGTAAAAACCGGCTTCCAGTCATAATCTGCTGCTCCCCGCATCACTTTGCGCATGATGAAAACATCACCACGGTCAACAAGAGGCAGCATGGTCGCCATAAAAGGGCGACGCCAGAAGCCGCCGGTATCCTTGCGTTCAAATTCCATGAGCACAAAATAGTTGCCCTCTCTGTAGACGAATCTTTCGATTCTGACAGGCACGAAATCGAACAATGAAGAACCAGGGCACCAGACAAGCAGCATATATTTAGCAAAATCAATTCCCGGCGTTGGCTCGTCAGAGCCACTTTTCGCCCAGAACCGGTTGAGATCGTAT
>CAZPCO010000123.1:4577-8661 GCA_964585025.1 uncultured bacterium
GTCGCGAATCAAAAAAAAGGGCTTATCGGGCTGAAATGTGCAATCTCTTCCCTGCCATTCGTTATAGACAGGAAGTTCCTTAACCTGGGCATTGCAGGCAAAACCAGACAGAACCAGCAGGCACAGGACTAAAAGACGCAGACGCAGCATTATCTGATCACCAGACCTTCACGTGTCGGAACAATATCAAGACCATTGAAAATTATAATCGCTTCGAGAATTTCATGCCATGGGCGGTCGCGAAGTGAACAGTAAAGAGGCATAATGACAGGTTTCTGCCAGATAAGCGGCACGCCGGTGTCAAAAGCAGCCTTCTGTAGAACCTGGTCAAGGGGTTTGCCGTCACTGATTACCGTGCCTTTGGCTTTGAGAGCAGGAAACCACTCAGCCAGGGTCTGACTGCGACACTTATGAATCTTTTCGACAAGGTCTTTCCAGCCTGAGCCCTGTACATGCACTGGAGCTACGAATATCAGGCCTTTACGCGGATAAAACCTGTGATGTGGAGTGACGACATGTTCAAGCATGTCTTCCATGGTGCGGGTATGCTGGCGCACTGCATTCTGCGAACCTGTCGAATGGTGGCAGACAAAGTCTTTGCGGTAGGCCAGGGCCACCATGCGAGTCAATTTCCAGACCGGCATTGGCAAGGTCCAGATTACATTCGAACGGTCTTTGACCGGCAGACTCAATTCAGGAACGATGGCATGATATTGCCTGGCAGCCGGACGATAGAGCACAACGCTGTCGTGACGCACCGCAACAACGCGCAGATCGGTTCCGACCATAAAACCGGCAGTGACGAGCATCTCGTAACCCTGCCATTTCAACCAGGCAGCGCCGTCTTCGCCAAAACTGACCAATCCTTCAACCTTTATCTCATCGGGGTTCTTGATCATCAATGCCGAAACCGGACCTGGCAGAAAGACAACCAGAGCCAACAGCAGAATCAAACCGCGAATGCCGGAAAACCTTTTCATTGAACGATCCTTTCATGGCATGTATTGAACACAAGGCTGTATTGCCAGGGGTTTAACCCTGAAGCGATCCCAGAGCACCAATTACGATCAGCTCAAACCGGCTTTTTGGCCAGAGAAGGCTTCATATTGTCAAGAAATCGCTTCGATAAACAAACCAGCACGTAGAGAAAACAGTATATTGCAAGTTATTCATAACCGGGATAACCTAATATACCTGATCAGGCAATAGCCTGCAAATGCAATAATCTTTTCACGAGGCAAAAAATGAAGCTTTATCTGCTGCTTTCAGTTTTAACTGCGGTAACTGTCGTTGCCGCAACCGTATGCGCCGAACCGGTGAGTCCGATCACTCCACCGGTCGCGAAAAGGGAGCCAAAGGTTACCGATATTCACGGCCAAAAGCTGACCGACCCTTATGCATGGCTGCGCAACCGCGAAAACCGTGAAGTAATGAACTATCTCAAAGCAGAAAACCTTTATACTGCCGAAATTATGCGGGATACCGAAGATCTGCAGAAACAGCTCTTCGAAGAAATAAAAAGCCGCATCAAGGAAACTGACCTTTCAGTGCCGCAACGCATCGACACCTACTTTTATTACAGCAGAACCGAAGAGGGCAAACAATACAAGATACACTGCCGGCGCGGCGTCGAAGCGGGTTCCCCGGAAGAGATCATTTTTGACGAGAACAAATATGCCGAAGGCAAGCCATATTTTTCAGTCGGATCACTCGAAGTGAGCCCTGACCATAACATTTTGGCCTATTCTACCGATACTACCGGCGCTGAAAAATTCGAACTCGGTTTTGTAAACCTGTCGACCGGAGAAACCTATCCTGACCGCATCGCATCGACCACTTACGGAGTCCAGTGGGCGGCCGACAACAGAACGGTTTTTTATACCCTGATGGACGATACCGGTCGGGCGAACCTTATCAAGAAACACTGTCTTGGCAGCGAAGTTTCGGCAGATCAGAATGTTTACGAAGAAATGGACGGCCAGTTCTGGACCGGTATCGGGAAAAGCCGGAATCGTAAGTATCTAATGATCTCATCGAGCAGTTCAACAACTTCGGAGGTGAGGTATCTCGAAGCGGCGAATCCGAACGGTGAATTCAAAATTTTCCGGGCACGCGAAAAGGGTATTGAGTATGGCCTGATCTGTCATGATGACTATTTTTACATTTTGACCAACGAAAATGCGGTGAATTTCAAGATCATGCGCACCAAAGTCGATGCCATTGCCAGTTCAAGCTGGGAAGAATTTTTGCCAGCCCGAGACAGTGTGTTGATCGACGATCTCGATGAATTTGCCGACTACCTGGTAATCTGCGAACGTGACTCAGGGCTGCAGAAGATACGCTATTACAATGTAAAAACCGGGGAGTCGAAGTACATTCCTTTTCCTGAAGCCGTTTACAGTTACAGCCTGGACACCAACCCGGAATATGACACTACTCTGTTGCGATATCATTATTTTTCGCTGACTACACCTGAATCTGTTTATGATTTCGATATGGCAACCGGCAAGTCGGAGCTTAAAAAACAGACGGAAGTACTTGGCACTTTCAAAACCGAGAATTACCAGTCAGAGCGGCTTTTTGCCACTGCCGCCGATGGAACAGCCATTCCGATTTCTCTGGTATATCGCAAGGACATGCATGCCAGCGCTCCGGCCAATCTCTATTTGACCGGTTATGGTTCTTATGGTTCATCATTCGACCCCTATTTTTCGACCATCAGGCTTTCACTGCTCGATCGAGGTTTCGTTTATGCGATTGCCCACATCAGAGGTGGCGAAGAGATGGGCCGGCCATGGTATAACAATGGCAAACTGCTGAAGAAGAAAAATACCTTCACTGATTTCATTGCCTGTGCAGAACATCTTATTTCTGCAGGTTTCACTACCCGTGAAAAACTGGTAATCAACGGTGGCAGTGCTGGCGGCCTCCTGATGGGTGCCGTAGTCAACATGCGCCCGGACCTTTTCAAGGCGGTGATTGCCGATGTTCCATTTGTCGATGTCATCAACACAATGCTGGACCCAAGTCTGCCGCTGGTGCGCGAAGAATATGAAGAATGGGGCAATCCGCAGGAAAAGGAATATTTCGACTACATGCTCTCATATTCGCCATATGACAACGTTACGGCGCAGAATTATCCCGATATGCTTGTAACCGGAGGGCTCAACGATCCCCGCGTTTCCTACTGGGAACCAGCGAAATTTGTTGCCAAGCTGCGGGTCAGCAAAACCGACAAAAATCTACTGCTCCTGAAAACCAATCTGGATGCCGGCCATTCGGGGGCTTCCGGCCGCTACGATTTTATCAAGGAAATCGCTTTTGAGTATGCCTTCATCTTCAAGGTTCTCGGCCTGAAATTCTAATACCGCATAAATGAAACCGCCCGCCGGAAATCAACCGGCGGGCGGTTTCTTTCTGATTTCAGGAAGCTTTTTTTTCGGAAACGTCGAGCATTTCGTCAAGAAGCGTCAGATGAAAAATTCTGTAAACACCCTCACTGCAGTTAATAACCCGCAGTTTCTGACCGGTCTTCTTTTTGTTGAAAATCTCCTGATAACTGGCAAAAATTGCCAGTCCGGCGCTGGCCATAAATTCGACTTCATCCAGATCAAATACCAGTTCAGCCGCATTCTGAGCATCATGTTCGTCGAGAACCTTCTTCAGACTGCGAACGCTGAGCTGATCGACCTCACCTTTGAGCTTAACGGTGATCAGACCGGGTTTTTCATCGGATACTACAATTTCGAGCAGATTGTTGATCATGTTCAAATTCCTGTAAAATAGCCGACCATTACGAGGACTGCTCCACCAAGACCTGTAAAGAAGGGAACACTGCCTCGTCTGTAGTCGACAAAAAATGTGTAATAGACGCTATAAACAGGAAAAGCCACCAGAGCAGCCGCTCCGAGCAGCACGTCTTTTTTCAGTGCTTCACCAATGATCCAGATCGAGCTCATCATCAGCAGCAATGCGCCGGCAAGCACCAGCAAAGCTCCCATTTACAAACCTCCAGAGTCGTTATCATTTAAACTTTAACCCATTTCGTCACGAATGCCAATAATAAAATGCCGCACATTTTCTG
>CAZPCO010000124.1:0-8574 GCA_964585025.1 uncultured bacterium
AATTTTTATAACCGCGAGCGCATTGAAAAAGGCGATCCGCATTATCGCGGTGATTTCAAAGGTCTGGCTGCGAAACTTTCTTATATTAAAGAACTGGGTTTCACAGCCATCTGCGTTACCCCGCCGGTTGAGAACCGGGGCGGACTCGACTTCATGGGTTTCAATGCCTATGATTTCGCTGTTTATGAACCGCGTCTGAGTTCGCAGGATTTTAGATGGCAGGATCTGATCAAAGCAGCAAAAGGGCAGGGGATCAAGGTTTTTCAGACCATCGTCGTTAATCATATCTGCAATTATGGTATCCGCAACCATTATTACATCCCGCGGCTGCCGTTGAAGTATTATCGTGGGGACATCGAGGCGAAATGGCCCTACGTCTACAATCTCGGCAACTATAAAAATGAATTCAGAATGGACAACGACAACCCCTGCGCTCCTGAATGGTTCAAAGACCTGCGCTACCGCGATCCGTGGGGCAGCGGCCCATTGAAAGATCCGGTTACCGGTGACGTTTTTCCGGCTCCGGGCCTGCATCCTGAAAGATTCTTCGCTACCGATGAGACAACCTTGAATCCCGAATGGTTTCATCGCCAGGGTTGGCTGGCTTCGACCGAAAATCTGACCGTAAAGCGCGTTCAGCAGGCCCATCTCGATCAGAACAGCATCGATCTGGCCACCGACAACTGGACAGTCAGGAACTTTTTGATCGCGGCCGGCAACAGTTATATAGATGCAGGCGTTGATGGCTTTAGAATCCAGTTTGCCCGCAATGTTGATCGCCGCGATCTTGTTTATATGGTCGAGCAATGGCAGCATAAAAAGCCTGATCTTATGATATTTGCCGATGTCGAGCCGGTGCTCGACGGTTTTGGCACTCTGATATCAGGTGGCAAAGAGTCGGCTGAGCTTTGCCCCTGGTGGTATACCCGGCAGGTTAATAATCCTCATGATTCTGCCGTGCAGAGTTCTGGCATGGCGGTACTCGACTACCCTTTGTTCAAAACATTTTCAACTTCCCTATGCAATGGGCATTTCATGGGAATCGGAAATCTGCTCAAATATGACGGGGCTTATGCCGACCCGTTGAGCCTGGTCACCTTTTTCCACAATTACGACAGCGGGCCTGAAGCGGGAAATCTGACCAGATTTTCTGGAGACACGTGGAAAGCGGCCTGCGCCTACAATCTGATGTGGACGTTACGTGGCGTGCCTATGCTTCTGATGGGCGAAGAAATTGAGTTCATGAAAGGGATGCCGCAAAAATTCGTATTGCCTGAAGACGTTCTTTCTGGCACCGGCAAAGCATATTTTGGCGATAATCTGCTCGATGAGAATATCGAGACGACGATGCAGCAGCCTCTATTTCAGCATATAAGAAGGCTTAACCAGATCAGGGACGCGGTGCCGGCACTGAGTCTCGGTAGTCTCGAAAATGGTTCAGAATTTGTTTCTGGTATCAGCTTCATTCGCAATTATAACAATGCCGAAAGCTATGCTGTGGTTGGTCTGAGTGCGTTTATCGATCAGGAAATCACCGTGAACCGTGTTTTGCCTGGTGATTATACTGATGCCGTCACTGGGCAGACACAGAATGTCGCAACCTCCACCCGATCGATAACTTTCAGTGTCAGGGGTAATTCTGCTGGCATCTGGGTGCGCAATGGCCCTGGGAAAATTGGCGAAGATGGAATTTATCTGCGCTGATAGAGCATTATCAGTTCATTTTCCCCGGTGTGCGGCTCTTTCTGTGACTGCATCACGGCAAAGCCGCGGCGAGTGAAAAAAATGACTCCGGTGTCGTTTCTTTCATAAACAGCCAGAGAAAGGCTGCCATGCATAGATTTTGCCTGATCGAGCAGTCTGGTGCCGATACCTCGACCTTGTGCTGCCGGAGCGACGAACAGCGCTGCCAGGTTTTCTTTCTGCAAAGACATGAAGCCAAGAATTTGTGAGTCTTCACAATAGACCCAGCTTTCGGTTGCCGGGAAAAACGTTTTCTGCATGCGGTCGGTATTCTGATGCCAGAAATCACTGCTGACAAAATCATGAGCTTCCAGAGATGCCTGCAGCCAGACTTTTGTCATTCCGGCAAAATCATCCAGGGTGGCCTGCCTGATTATGCCTGCAGGAGCCGGTATATGGCATTTGGGGCTGACTGTGCCATCTCTTCTCAGAATTTTTGTCAGCTGGCGCCGCTGGTTTTCGTCAAGCCATTCCAGTGCCAGTTTGGTTGGTTTCCCAGGTTTGCAGCGATAAAAACGGTAATAGAAAGGATTGATCGCGAGTATCTGTCTTACCAGCTCTTCGTTGTCGAAAATGCCGACGACGCGACCGTCACCAAGAGCGTCCCAGACGACATAAAGCTCCTGCCCGGCATCTTTCGGAGTCTGAGTTTCGGTGTTGAGCGTCGGTTGTGTTTCTACTCTGGCTGATTGTGATGGCTGTGGTGTTTTTGCCGGTAAGACCAGCCGGCGGATGAGTTCAAAAAATTGCCTTAATCCAGTCTTTTCTGTCATTCTGTTTGCCATTGTTTCTCCCGGCTCGGTTTCTAACCGCGTCTCAGTATCATCAGGCTCAGGTCATCCTGGCGTGGCTGATCCTGGCGCCAGATACGGTTGGCATGCATGATTCTATCATAGAACTGCTGGCTGCTGGAACACAGATTGTCGGCAAGCATTCTGCCGAAGCGTTCAAAACCGACCTCTTCGCCGCTATTGTTGCGCGATTCGATGAGGCCATCAGTATATAAAACCATGGTATCGCCGGGTTCGAGGATTATCTCTGTCTGAGAAAAACTGCTGTTTTTGAACGACCCAAGGGCAACGCCTTTGACGATTATTTCTTCGGCCCTGCGGGTTTTTGCTCTGACGACGAATGGATTGCAGCCACCGGCATTGGCGAAGATAACCTTATGAGCACTGGTATCTATCACCAGACATTGAAAAGTCATGATTTTCTTCTGTTTGCGTGTTTTGGTTCTGTAAATCAGGTCATGCAGACGACTCAACAGTGCTGATGGCTGATCGAGAAGATCTGTTGAATTCAGCATCGCCGCTTTTGCCATGGCCATGATCATCGCTGCTCCTACTCCGTGGCCAGCAACATCGCCAAGAACCATGATGAATCTGTCAGAGCCGATCATGAAAACGTCGAGATAGTCGCCACCGAGATCGGCCATGGTGACGGTTTTGCAGAAAACATCGTATGCGCCTGTTTCAACCTGCTGTCTTGGGAAAAGTTGCTGCTGTACGTCGCGTGCCAGGCTCATCTCTTCGAGATCGGCCAGGGCGCTGTTAAATACGCGTGCCATTCTGCCGAACTCGTCACGTCCTGCTTCGGGGATGCGGTAGGAAAAATCACGGGCCTTGATTGCATCGGTTCCGGTCTGTAGAAGAGCGACGGGATCGAGAAGGGTCTGCACGAATATCAGGGTGATGCCTGCCACCAGAAGAATATTTAACAGCATCGCCATCAGAAGCTGCGTTTTTTCCTGCTCCAGAGAATCATTGATCTGGCTGAGTGGTGCAAGGGCAAGCAAAGAAACCTGAGCCAGGGTTTTGCTTATCAGGCCGGTATACATCCAGGTTTCGCCATCGATATCAACGAACTCGGCAGATGGATTAGGTGAACTCGTCAGTCGGGCAAACAGCTTCCGAAATTTATCGCGATCTGAAAATGGCGAAATTTCAAAACGCTCGATCTTGTCGTCCAGAGCGTAAACTACCTTCAAGCCATGTTGATTGCCTTTCAATGCAGCATTTCGTGCTGCAAGAAAATTCTGGGCATGCACTCCCAGATGGAAATGAAACATGAACAGGTAGTCGGCCAGTTTCTCCGGATTGAATGAGAGGAAATGCATGAAGGTCGGGTGCTTTTCTGTGCCCATGCCCAGGTTTTCTACATGTTCGAGAAGTCTGATAAATCTGTGAAAGGTAGCGTTCATGCTGTTCTGGAAAATCGCCTCGATGATCACTTCTGCTTCCATAAGAACTTTTTCAGGGATGCTGGTGCCGTTATAATATGAAATGAAGGCGGCGCCGCATTTGCTGAGGGTTTCGTTCAGCTTGAGCCGGTTCGATTCGTTGTAGAGAATGTTGATCACCTTTCTGGAACCGTCAGCGTCGATGAGGAACGATTCTTTGTCGCTTAGAAAAGCCACGTCACTGATGGCCGGATAAGTGGTGCTGGCAACTACCATGAATTTACCAGCGACGCCGGACATGATTTTCCTGAAAGTAAGCGTGTTTTCAAGCGTCAGTGGCTCATTTTTCAGTATTTTGCCGAGATGTTGAATGTGATGGATCGCAAAATTCTGGATTTTGTGAGTTTCTGCGACAAATTCGCCTTCGAGACGGTTAAGAAAGTCGGTTGCAGTCAGACGCCGATCTTCGATCAATATCTGCCGTTTCTGTTCAAGATATTGCTGCCCAAGAATGCCCATGGCCAGCAGGGGGAAAATATTCGAGCATGTTATCAGGCCGATGACGATGTATTTTATGCTGAAGCCGGCTTTGAATCCTGAGTGATGAATTGATCCGGCAGCAAGAATCCAGAGAAATGAGAGAATCAGGGTAAAAAGAATTGTGCAGCGGGTCGGAGAAAAAGATACGGGCTTCCTGGCGATAAACAGAAAGAGATCATTGCCTGCAAATCGGCCGGTAAAAATTGTTTCTGCATCTCTGCAGATTTCGGGTGCTCTTGAGGTGAAATAATTCTGCATCGATCGAAGTTTCTGCCAGGTCAGACCTGCATGACTGCTGAACATGCTGCCATCTCTGACCAACCCGATCTGATTGTTCTGTAGATCGATTGTGCCGATGAACTTTTGCAGACCCTGGGTCTTCTTTTCGAGACCTGGCGGCAGAAGCACCATTACACCGAAGTCGTCTTTAAAATCAGCCCAGAAGCTGCCGGAAGGAAATGAAAAGGATAGATCGTTCAAGTCTGGATTACTGGTGATAGTCGCTCGGTAAAAGGTCTTGGTCTGCACGTGCTGGCCAAGCACAGAACGTATGAATGTGTCATCGGACTTTGGTATATCTTGAAATCTGATTTTTGCAGAGTTTCTGAGTATGTTTCCGACTCTTTCCCAGATCGGGTAAGGATGGTGACTGCGAATGTCGCAGGAAACAACGTGGTCGTTGCCATCCCAGATTATCCGGAACATTTTCTGTCGGTGTTCGGTTGCCAGGCTCTTTAGAGCAGCTTCCATGGCTTCTGGCGTGTCTGAAAGACTGAAGGCCCGGTTGAGTTCATGGCACCAGAACTGCCGATTGTCGGCGGCGTGATGCAATTGTTGGGCGGCGGAATCGGCAAAGTTCCGCAGGGCGCGAATTTCATTGGTGTGACGGTGTTCGAGGATAAAATTTATCACCAGGCTGAAGCCAATAACGGGCATGAAGAAGCCGATAACAAAAAGAGCAGACCAGAAAGCTGCGTTCGGGTTCTTCATGTCAGGTTTCCTTTGCCTTGATCATAACGAAGGTGATGTCATCCTGTTGTGACTCAACACGATTTTCGTAGGCGGCAAAAAGGTTATCGATGAATCTTTCAGGGTCGGCGTCGAAGCAGTTTTGCAGCAACTCTCTAAAGCCATCGATGCCAAGCACTTCTCCGGTTTTGTCGGTGCATTCGAGTATGCCGTCAGAATATAGAACAATTATATCGCCGGAGGCAATTTCGATTTTGACACCCGAGTGTTTTCGGTTAAGTGAAAACCCGAATGGCAGGGTTTGATTTTCGATCGGCGTTGTCTGCCGCTTATTGATAACGATGGGTGGGCAATGCCCCGCATTGAAGAGGCTGATGAGACCGTCGGAGGTTATATAAATTATCTGCCCGGTCATCATTGTTGAAATTTCTGATTTCCTTAGAGTGAAAAAGGTTCGGTTAAGTGCGTCCATTACCGCTTCTGGGATGATGCGACTGGCGTTGTGTAGAAGCAGAACGCTTTTGGCCATTGCCATCAGCAGTGCTGCCTGCACACCATGCCCGGCGACGTCGGCCATCAGTATGGTGGCATTTCCTTCTTTATCAGCGACATAGTCGTAATAATCGCCGCCAAGAGTGGTCATGGTGCTGGTTCTGGCGTGAACTGAAAAGCGTTGGCAGGATAGGGCATCCTGAGGCAGCAGGCTTTCCTGAACTGTTTTGGCAATCTCTAGCTGTTGAAGGTTTTCCAGTGACTGGTTGATGGATTGCCCAAGTCTGGAAAATTCGTTGCCGGAAGAGAGCTGGATGCGATGCTTGTAGTTGCGCATCTTGACCATTTCAACACCGGTCGCCAGAGATTTTATGGGCGTAATCAGATAATAACCGAGAAGATGGTAAAGACTCAGGGTCATCAGCAGACTAAGCCCGGCAAGCAACAGCAGTCCGTTCTTCAGACTGCCAATTTCGTGAAAAAGTGGCCCGGCTGGGAATTTCACTGCGAGTATGGCTGTATTCAGCTGGCGGCCAGGTTGCCCGAAAATCAGAAAGCTTTGGCCATTACAGTCGGAAATCAGCTGTTGCGAGGGCCCGTTTTGTCTGATTTTTTCAAAAAAAGTCTGCATTTCCGGGGAAGCGGAAAGCGATGGAAAGACCTTGCCGGAATCTGGGAAGTAGGCATGCAGTCTTCTATCTGTGCCCGAATCGAGTTGTGCCATCTGTCTGAAAAATTCTTCGTGCAACTGCCATTCATACCAGAAAACCTGTATCAGATACTCGAAACTCTGACTGCCAGGATTTTTCAAAGTGTTGAGGTATGACAGGTAGGTTGCGTTGTTGAGTATAAATGGCAGAAATTTGCGGTGATTCGATTTGAAACCCAGGGCAAACCCGTTGGCAACACCATCATCTGGTCGGTAAAGTTCTTTGGAGCTGCAATTAAGGTAAGTCAGCATTTCTTCGGCGGCAGTTTTCCGCAAAAAGTCATCTTTGAGAGAATTAGAATAGAGGCCATTGAGAATGTCGGCACCACTTCGGTCAGAAATAGTAATTGTGTCTGGCTTGAAGTCGTGGTTCAGTAATGCAGCCAAAGATGCGAGTTCAGATGGTGTCGCATGTCTGTCTGAAAATGCCTCGAACAGCTGGTTGAGTCGGGTCGATTTTTCATGTAGAAACCGGCTGAACTGATCATCTATCGAAGTCAGAAGTCGAGATGACTGTACTGCCCGGTCATTAAAAATCTGCCTTTCGCGCTGCTTGATATAATCAATGCCAACTACCGTGAATACCAGGGCCGGAATGAAAATTATATAAGCAAAAATCAGCACCAGTCTTGCTCGAACTGAATGCAGAGGATTTTCATGCACCAGGAAATAACAGAATATAATGAAAGAGGTGATCGTGAGTGCTGCCAGAAGCTTTGCCAGAAAACGACCAGCAAGATGAGAGAACCTGTCGAGATGACTCTTGCTGATCACAGCTGCTGCCCACCAGCGCTGATTAAGCTTCTTGAAGCCAAAATAGCTGTTTTCCGATTCAAGCTGTTCACCTGTTGCCAGCTGCCGATACCTGCCGAAATTCAACAGCATCTGACTCTGCAGCCTGTCAGACGGTTTCGGATAGCAGGTCATCGACTGTTCGTCGAGGAGCCAGAACTCGATGCCGGGAACTCTGCCCGCCATTTGCCTGTTAAGCAGACGTGGCCCGGAAAGTTCGCCTTTGATGCGGTCTGAGATAAATGCCAGAACCGAGTGATCCTGCAATTCTGAATACCAGCCGAGCACGCGGTTGCCGCGACCATGCAGCTCGAAGCAGGCGGCACGGTTGTTGGTTAGAAACGGCATCGTCAGCTCTTCTGGAATGACAAATGGTCCCAGGAATTGCCTCAGCAGGCGAAGCTCCTTTTCGAACTTTTTGGAAAATCCGCTTTCAGTGTGCCGACCTGCAATGGTGTCGTGGCGAATTCCGTTAAGTAAAACCTGCAGTTTCTTCAGGAGAAAGCCGAAGCGTTTCTCATCAGAAAGGCTGGTGATGACATTGCCGTTTTTATCCCAGAAGATGAAGGTAAAAACCCCGGGAAAGCTCTTTTTTAGACTTGCAGCAGTTGCCTGCAATTGCCCCTTTGAATGTGGTGTATGATCGGGAAAGCTTTGCTTGAGCAGCAGATGGAAGAATCTGGAGTCTTCGGCATACTCACTGAACCTGAGCAGCTGCTTTTCTGCGCGCTCATGAAGCTCGGCTCTTCTTGCAGCCATTTCGATATAAAAAAACCGTTCCAGTTCTACAAACAGCATTATGAAGGGAAAAACGACAAAACAGACATAGAGCAGCAGTCGCGTCAGCGAAAAAGTGATGCTCTTGTCGGTTGTAGCGCTTGAAACAGTCATGTGGATGAGTATAAGCAATGCAGGGTAATACAACAATAAATTTATTCACTTGCATTTTTCATAGCTGCTAACCATAATGAACGCGCTGTTGAAATTGGAACCAAACCTGGGAATCCCATCAATGGAAACGGATCACAGCCATGCTCCATCCTGCAATTATTACTCTCTGCCGGGCTAGTTAAAATGAAAAGTCTGACAAGGTTTTCATGGCCGATACTTGTTGAGCTGCTGCTTTCATTTGCTGTGAACATGCTGCTTT
>CAZPCO010000125.1:0-8556 GCA_964585025.1 uncultured bacterium
GCCCGTCCGTACCGACTCCTGCCGCTTCTGTAGAAGCAGCAGCCCCGACGACGATAGGGTCTTCTGTTTCACTTCCTGCTGAAGGTGCTGCTACTGCGCCAGAACAACCCGGATCGCAGACCGACGAATTTTCCGGGATTAACGACCTTGGTCAGGCTCAGGATCTCTACTACCAATGTTTTGCTGAGTATAACCGTCTGATGGCCTCTTCAGACAGTTCTAAGCAGCAGGTGATTGATGCCCGAACCAGAATGATGAAAGCCAAGGAACGTGTTAGATCTCTGAGAGACGGCAGATAAGCCTGGTAAATTGATTCTGGTTGAGTTTATTCGCAAAAGAAACACCGGCCACCCACAGGTGGCCGGTGTTTTTATCGAAATTTACTGAGCTTGCTTCTGTTCCGGGTCTTCGCTGCCTTCTTCGGCAACTCCGGCCACCCGTTTTCGCAAAGTCGGGAAAAGTATCACGTCACGTATCGAAGCTGAATCAGTGAGCAACATGACGATGCGATCGATTCCCAGGCCAAGACCACCGGCCGGTGGCATACCGTATCTAAGAGCGTTGACGTAATCGCTGTCCATCTGATGAGCTTCATCATCGCCTGCTTCGCGCTGGCTCAGCTGGTTTTCAAAGCGGCGCAGCTGATCTTCTGAATCGTTGAGTTCCGAGAAGGCGTTGCCCATTTCACGGCCGTAGATGAAAAGTTCGAAGCGATCGACCTTGGCTGGATCGTCCTTGCTGCCTTTGGCCAGCGGTGAGGTTTCCTTCGGGTATTCGTATACGAATGTCGGATCCATCAGCGTGGCTTCGATCTTTTCTTCAAAGATCTTCACGATTATTTTTGCTGCGCTGTCGTTTTTTTCTATCGGAACATGCAGTTTTTTGGCATGTTCAGCCGCCAGTTCGCGCGGGCAGCTGTATGTTAGTTCTTTACAACCAGTGACTTCCCGCACCAGATCGAGCATGGTGACCCGTCTCCATGGTCTGGCGAAATTAAGATCACGGCCCTGGTAAACGACTTTCATGTCGGGGAAAAACTTTTTCGCGGCGTAGCAGATGACTTCTTCCGAGAGATCCATCATGGTTTCCATGTCGCCATAAGCCTGGTAGACTTCCATCATGGTGAATTCCGGGTTGTGCTTGATCGAGATGCCTTCGTTTCTGAAATTGCGGTTGATTTCGAACACCCGTTCAAAACCGCCGACCAGAAGTCGCTTTAGGTAGAGTTCCGGGGCAATGCGCAGGTAGAGTTCCATGTCGAGAGCATTATGATGAGTGATGAACGGCCGGGCTGCGGCTCCGCCGGCTACCGGGTGCATCATTGGCGTTTCGACTTCGAGATAGCCATTTCCGGTCATATATTCGCGGATACTCTGAATGATCTGGCTGCGTTTCATGAAAGTATCGCGGACTTCCGGGTTTGACATCAGATCTACGTAGCGCTGTCGGTAGCGCATTTCGACATCTGTCAGACCATGAAACTTTTCGGGCGGCGGATTCACTGATTTGGAAAGGATTATGATCTTTTCAGCACGGATCGATATTTCACCAGTCTTGGTTCTGAAGGCTGGCCCTTCGACGCCGATGATGTCGCCTGCATAAAGACGCTTCAGCAGCGCAAAGTTTTCTTCGCCGACCACGTCTTTGCGTATATAGACTTGAATCTTGCCGGCCTGGTCGTTGATGTGAATGAATGCTGTTTTGCCCTGATCACGTTTAGCGGTGATGCGCCCGGCAAGTTTCATCGGGGCAGTCGTGAAGTGCTCCTTTTCGACTGCCATGGCTTCGGCTTTTTCAAATTCAGCTTTAGCCTGTTCAGACGAATGAGTGCGGTCGTAGCGGCTTCCGTAAGGGTCTATGCCGTCTTTTCTGAGTTCTTCGATGACCTGCAGACGCTGTTCCTGGGTCGAATTGAGCTTCAGTTCTTCCATGTGCTGATTAACATCCCTTCAAGATAAAAGTAAAAGGGGCGAAACGGCTACCCGTCATCGCCCCTATCAGATTCATTATTGATTACGCGAGCAGTCTGACGTTCGTTGCCAGCGGACCTTTTTCTCCGGTAGCCAGTTCGAATTCGACCTGTTGACCTTCGCGGAGAGTTTTATAGCCATCGCCCTCGATCTGCTTGTAATGTACGAAAATATCCTGGCCTTCAAGGCTTTCAATGAAGCCGTAGCCCTTAACGTTATCAAACCATTTCACACGACTTTGCATTGCAATTCTCCTGAAATAAATAATGCATTAACTTTGCGGCGTTTCCTGCAAGAGTTCGTTTGTTCAATTTATCACAATTTGCGGGTCGATGCAACAGGGCAAATCACATACAAACAATGCCCGGGAAACCCTGATCAATAAACATTTCCCACAACTGAACGCGTCTGGATCAGATATCGCATATGCCTTTGGCATGCGGATTCATAAAATGGACCTGGGAACGTTGGGTAAGCAGCTACCCCGCTGCTGATCAGGCAAGGGAGCGGGGCGGACACTAAGAGATGACTAAAAAAGCAGATTTGCTCTGGTACTGGCCAAAATGAAAAATTAATTTGAAGCCAGTCGGGGCATTGGATATATTTAACTTATCTACTTTCGGGTTCGAATCTCGAACGAGCAGAGAGAACATCGAAAGTTGCCTGATTTTCTATGAAAGACAGGTAGCAGATATGAATATTTTGAATCCTGAGCATCAAGATGAATTACCCGGATATAATACTGTGAATCTGGTAGTTTACTGGTTGACCGTATATATGGTCGTCGTTTCGTTTCCCATGTTTCTCGCCCCTCTGGTTGGGCCAGAGTCCTATTTTAAATACGTCCACGCCTGGTTTCCGCTTTTTTACTATCTGAAATCACCCGGAGCGTCGTTTGTCATTGCCAAAATCTGCATTGCTGCAGGAATACTGGATATATTCTTCATTTCAAATTTCATGGATCGCTATGACCGTCTTTGGTACTGGATGCGCGTTGTCATTCTTGTCGCTGTGGCCTTTCCCTACCTCTATATTTTTAATGCTTATTTCAGCTGTTGGTTCGACACTCTCTTCCAGAGTTCGGTACCTGTAAGCGTGCAATGATAAGAATTATCGATTTTTGCATGAATGAAGCTGCTGCTGATCAATCATCAACAGGTTCAAATGACGGTGGGGTCTGTTGAGCTGAATCTCGTCGATTCAATGCAACCTGCGGTTTGTCGCTTTCAACCGTCCGGCCATTTTTTTATTTCTTCGAAGAGCTGGTCGGGAACAAAAATGCGGCATCCCAGCAGCCGGTTGCCGAATTCGCTTACGGTGAGCAGTGATGCTTTCCAGGTTCCTTTAAAATTGAGCATGGCTCGATAGTTGTCTGCATTCAATTTTTTCAGGCAGTGATGGCGGTCGGAGAGGCGGAAAAAAATTAAGTAGTCGTCGCAAACGTAGATTTGCCCAGCTCTTACATCGCGCAGCAGTATCTGATATTCCTCGATTAAGTATCTTGCCTGCTTCTGACCGACCAGGGCTTCACCTTCGCAGCTTTGTGGCAATGGTTCCGGGTCGATAATCAAGGTTCCGGAGCCTGTTGTCGCAATCTCCTGATCATACAGCCAGTATTGTCCATTGAATTTTTCGACTCCATAACCACGTTTCCAGCTGCCGCCAATGATTTCAACGCGCGTATTGAACTGATGATCGCCGAATGGGTCGATTATGAACTCGGTGTATCTTTCAAGATAGCCCTGGAAGTGATCTGGATAAAAAATCACATCGATATCATACAACGGAAACCCTGCAACCAAAGCACATATAAATAGAAGACCCAGGCGAATGGCCCGATATCGCCATGGGCCCTGCCATGCTCCCCTTGGGTCATACCAGCGGTAAACCTGGTCGTCGCTCTTGTTCGCGTCGAGACTCATTGCCGGGTATTCTGCAATCTACAGCTGACAGGCCGTGAATCGACGTTCCAGTATGTGGGTCCAGGCGATGCTGATGGCATCCGCTTCGTTGTGATCTTTGACTTTGATTTTAAATTCATTTTCGATCCAGTGCACTACATCATCCTTGCTGGCGTTGCCATAACCGGTCACCGCCATTTTTACCTTGCGTGGCGGGTAGAAGAATACTGGAATATCTCTTTCGGCAGCGCAGAGGCGGGCAATGCCGCGCAATTCGCCAAGGGCGATCGGCGTGCGCGGCGAGGTGCGTGCTGGCAAAAAAACGTCTTCAACAGCGACTTCGACCGGTTTGAAACGGTCGAAAATTTCATTGAGAAAGCTGTGGAGACGAAGCAGTCTTTTTTGAGTGTCACCGCGGTGCAGGGTTATGCTGTCACTGAACAACAGGCGTTCTGTGCTCCGGTCGATAACGCTGATTCCGAGCTTGTCGGCCAGGTCAAGGCCGACAACAGGTTCACTCTTCATCGTCTTTGCCTTTTTTCAGGCTCTTTAGATGCTCGGGATCCGGAAACAGAACAACCGAAACCCCGCTGGCGATACCGCCGGTCACCGCAGCCACGACCACCGAATTCCGGCCGGTGTACTCAGCATACAGCAATACCGGAAACATGACACAGAACATAAAGATCATGCGCCTGATCATGTGCGGAGGAAGCTTACTCATCTGTTACCTCCGCCTGGGTTGGGTCTTCTGACCTTGTTGCGACTCTGGTTGTTTCGGGAAAAGCGCCTTTTTCGGTCAGGCCTGTTCTGCTGGGCAGGTTGGCCATCGCTGTTCAGTTGCCGGGAGGGTTTGCGAGGCGGATTTTGATTCATATTTACCTGCTGCCTCACTGCTGTATGCTTCAGCGGCGGCCTGTAATTATCTGTTTCCTCTTCGGAAAACTCTTCTGATGCCTGCTTCTTTTCAGTTCTGATTGCGGTCTGTTCGGCCTTTTCCTGTTCGTGCCTTACAATTGCCAGTGCGAGTCTGACGGCATCGGTGTCTTCTTCGAGGTGACCGCCAAAATTTTCGAAATAGCGGTGCTGGGCTTCGTCGCAATCTGCGTAATGGCGGGTTTCGCGCAGAGGTGGTGGTGCATCATTGCTATTTGCTGGCGAAGAAAGATTGTCGATCAGATTGCGGACATTGATTGGGCGGTTGGATTCTTCACTCGCCTGAACCGGCTCGCTTACCGGCTGTTCTCCTTCGGCAGCTGTTTCATGGCGTGGCAGATTTGGCTGCTGGCGGTTCTGTTGCCGGGCAAGTTTTTCTGCTTTGCGTCTTTCGAAAAATTCTGCTTTGCGGTCGCGTCGTGTTGGTTTTGTATCGTGTGCCGGAAGTTGAGTGGCAACTGATTCTTCGTTCCGGGAGAGGTTGCTTTCATTGTCTTCGCCGCGATTTTGCGGTTCTGGTTGACTGGTGCTCGATATCTGCGCCTGCGGAATTGGCTGAATCGGGGCTCTGATTGCTTCCTTGCGGCTTTCTGCCATGATTTTGGCATCCTGAAAGAATGCCTGAGGCAGGAAAGCGTTGAGGTTGAATTCCTGGGCCGGCAGATTGAGGGCTTTGGCAAGCTGATTGCGCAAAGAATAGATGTCGTCGTTTGTCCATTCAACCTGAGGGACCAGATGCTTGAGTTTCTTGGAGGCGTTATCAGTGCGAAGTGCTGCATAGTTGCCGGTCATGATGCCTTGAAAGATCTTCAGTTCATCAAGAATTTCCAGCGGGTATTTCGTTTCCTTTTCGCCCTCGAAACCACATCTTTCAAGAAGTTGTTCCAGGGTCGAATAAACGTTCATGCGGGCTCTGAGCCCATCGTTGAAGCTTCGGAAATCTTTGAGAAATACCGATTTAAGGTATTCGAAGGGTGGGGTCTGGCTGAAGCAGACAAGAAATTTGGTCAATGCCTTGCGATGACGCTCTGAATCCTTTTTGATTTCGTCAGCCAGATTGTTTTCGCGGGAAAATATTGCCTGAATGACCTCATCTGGTTTCCCTGAATAGTCTTCAGTATTTTTGAACCTGCGGCTGAGGATTTCGCCAGTTTTTCCTTGATAAATACTTGATAGTATTATCAGAAAAAAGTGAACATTGGGATCCATTATTTCTCTTTCAATCCAACGCCAGAGGCCTTTGCGGACATATTTATTACAGCGTTTATGCATGGTAGAGAGGCATTCATGAACTATGGCCTCTTTAAGGGCGAAGAGCAGATCTTGAGAAACGCCGGTAATTCCGGTTGATATGCCAGTTTCGCTTCTGGCTGGTGACTTGTTTTGCTGCGCATCGCCCGTTGGGCGGCTTTGTTCGCTCTGGGCTGCAGTTTGCTGTTTGTCATGGCGCGGCGCGCGTTCGTTGCGATTATCTCTGGCGGGTTGCTCGACCGGTTCTGGTTTGACAATGCTTTCGAGCTGTATTTCAATAATCGGACATCTGATGCGGCCGGGCTGGGTGCTGACGCTCTCAGTTCCCTTGCGGATAAGAATGATTGCCTTTTTGATTCTCAGAGCTGAAACTTCACGTTCTTTCTGAAAAATTTTGGCTTTGCCGGGCAAACCGTATTTCTGGCCGATACCGAGATGTGGGATCGAGATGTCGACAATAATGAATTTTTCTTTTTTGCCATCAGGGGCACTGAATACTATGTCGATTTTGTCTTTGCCGGCATCGAGCGGGCAGTCCATTTCGGCAATCTTCCAATCGCCGGTTCCAACTCTTTGCCGCAGATTTTCGGCAAGTTTTGCCTGATTGGCCTTGAGCCCTTCCTTGATTCTGGTGAATTCGAGCTCCAGCTGATTTTTGTCGGGTTGTTTCGCACCCCTTTTGGTTTCGTTACTCACAAATTTTGACTCCATTTTGCAGGCTTTTACAGCCGATTCTGATCATGGGTGCGGCATGAAAAAACCGCACTCTTTCCGGAACTGGCGAAGTCCGGGGGCTTCGTGTTTCTGCCGGATCGGAAAATTCGCTAATCGGTCATGTCTGGCATTTAAGGCTTGAGACATTTCCGGGCTTTTATCTGGCAGGAACGGTGAACGAGATGATATGGTGCGTATTAAGAAAAGAAGTTGGCTCAATTCTTACATTTTTTGCGCCATATTGTTCCAGCAACCTTGGTAGATCGTGATCGAGAGTAAACAGCCCCAGATTCGAAAAAATCGGATGAAGCAGGTCTTCGATAACACCAACCAGTTTGCTGCTGCTGCGCAAATAGTTTATCAATACGACCCGGGCTCCGGGGCTGGCAACCCTGAACAGTTCTCTGACCGCTTTTTCGGGGTCGGGAACGACTGTCAAAACATAAGCAGCCATGATGAACTCAAACGAATGGTCGGCGAAGCCAAGATTCATGGCGTCCATCTGGATGAGATCTACATGGCAATGACCTGTTTCGCAAGCTTTTTGCCGGGCCTCTTTGAGCATCCCATGGCTGTAGTCGAACCCAAGAACGTCGATGCCCTGCGGATAATGTTCAAGACTCAGCCCCGTGCCGACCCCAATTTCCAGAACCCGTGAACCGGGTCTGGGAGCGAGAATCTCGACCGCTCTTCTGCGGCCCCATTCGAGCCATGGCTTGAAAATGAGGTCGTAGAGGGAACTAAAACGATCGTAGGTCTGCTGAATGTTCTGGGAACTGATCAAACACCGCTCTCCGAAAGTGGAAAAAGATTGTTTATTTGTTATTTGAAACAGGTTATTAAACATATAACACAGCCTTACCTTCATTGCAAGTTTATTATGGACACCCGTTCACCCCTCTGTTATACTTTGTAATCGGTACATCGGTGTTCTTTGCCGGTGCGCACCTGTGTTGAATTCATTACCTGGATGACAAAATGGTCAGACCTTTATATCCTCTGAAAAATCCTCCCGGGAAGCCGGCTCCGGTTCCACCGGCCCCGCTATGGAAAAGTCCGCACCTTCTCGGTGCTGCTGCCATATTGATACTGCTCGCGGGTATTTTTATCTTTCACATCTCGAGATCAGACATTATCAACCCTGAAGCCGGTCCTGGGGGCAGCAGTGATGGCGGGATGTTTTCATTTCTCAAGCCCTCGAAATATTTCGGCAGCAAGCCGCGTGACCTGGCTTCGCATAAGCAACAGCTTGTAGACATGGGAATCGCTTCACAGTCTGAATCTCTTTCCCGAAAGATCGAAGCCAAAGATCTGCGTGAAGAAAGACGCATTCTAGCGATTCAAAAATACGAGGCTTCGCGAGAAACGGCCGCCCGCTTCCAGCAGCAGAGAGAAGAATTGCGCCGCCGCTTGCAGACGCCAACTTCCATGCAGCTTAAGGATGCTGTTATGGCACTGGAAGACTCAGATAACCTGGGCATCATGAAACTGGAAAGCCTCCTGGAAGAGAAACTGAATTCTCAAAGTGCTGCCGGAGAAGATGTGGATGCTCTGGTTTATGCTTATGACCGCCTTGCCAAGGTTTATGAAGAAAAAAATATGCAGGAAAAGGCAAAAGACGCCTATCTGAATATTTTCAGACTGATGAAGAGACAGGCCCCCGATACACAGGGGCCTGACTGGGATAACGCGATCAGTAATATTGAACAGTTAAGTGTTAAATCACCCGGCAATTGAGTATGCAGTTATCGTTCAACGGAATGTCATGGGTAAGAAGCGGTGCC
>CAZPCO010000126.1:0-945 GCA_964585025.1 uncultured bacterium
AGCCGCCGATAGTATCGCTGCGAATGCCTTCCATTGAGCCGGTGCGGTCGAGAATGATCGTGATGTGGGTTTTCGCTTCTTTCATAAAAACCTCCTTTTGCCTTTCTGATATCTACAAGGACATAATTCACTGGCCGTTCAATTTTTTGTCGCGACATTTTTCACATCCATCTCTACTTTTATTGTCTGCCTTACATGACAAATGTCAAGTCAAATTTTAAAAATCTATGTTTGTCCTGATAGCGCTTTTGGAAAAATGAATTGGGGCCGTCGATAGTATCGCTGCGGATGCATTCCATCGAACCAGTGCGGTAGAGAACGATCGTTAGTGTGTCTTCGTTTCTTGCCTAAAAATCTCCGTTTGCCTTTCTGACATCTACAAGGACATAATTCACGGGCTGATTAATTTTTATTTGTCACGACATTTTTTCATCTATCTCTACTTTTATTATCTACTTAACATGACAAATGTCAAGTCGAATTTAAAAAATCTTTGTTTGACCTGATGCCAATTTTCGAGTATTCTTTAATTAGAGCTTGTGACAATTGTCATGTAAGGCAGGTGACCCAGATGCATAGTCACGATGAAATTAAAAATGCCCGTGAAGAATTAAAACTCAGCCAGGAAGACTTTGCGCGGATTTTCGACGTTACGGCGCGCACGGTGATCCGCTGGGAAAACGGCAGTTCTGAACCGCAGGCCGGTGCAAAAAAGCGGGTCAGACAACTCCTCGAGCTGCTGAAGTCCTCAGAATCTGCTGCGGTTCTTAAAGAGGCCGCGGAGAAATCCGATGGGCCGGAGCTGCTGCGAAACATTCTCAATCAGAGCCCATCTTCAGGCTCATCGCTGTTTTCGGGTGCCACTGGAATCACCCCGTCACTCACTCCCGGCATAAGTCCGCTCGGGGCCCATGGTTGGCTTGCAGGCCTTGGATCAGCAGTTGG
>CAZPCO010000126.1:955-8550 GCA_964585025.1 uncultured bacterium
GCGGGGCAATCAGTCTGTGGGGTGCTTACAAACAGCTGCGTAAACATTTCGAAGGCAATGCGATCGATGCAGGCCAGGCATTGACGTCCCGGTATAAATGTCCGATATGTGGCTGTACGGAAAATTCCCGGTTGCTTCATTGTGTCGGCGTGCTTGCCGAAGGAACGCCCTGTACTTTTGTAGTCTGCAAAAAATGTGTCTATTCGAGCAGAGAGGCGCACGAAAAGCTGTCGCCGACCTGCAACTGCATCGATGTCCCATCGCTTGAACCTGTTGGCGATTGAACGCAAAAAAACGCGGTGGTTTTGGTATATATTATATTCAGATTTTCGATAGCAGGACCGTTTTTTGATCCGGAAGCCACATTATTAAATGCGTTAGTTGTTCGGGATCAGTCATTTTCAATGCCAGGAGGGTGCCCATGTTTTTCGAAGATAACAGTCTCAGTATCGGTAATACGCCGCTGGTGCGCATTAACAGCATTACCCGCGGATTTCCGGCGGTGGTGCTGGCCAAGATCGAAGGGCGGAACCCGGCGTATTCGGTCAAGTGTCGGGTCGCAGCTTCGATGATCTGGGATGCCGAAAAGAAAGGCATTCTTAAACCAGGCAGCCGCGAGGTGACCATTGTCGAGCCGACCAGCGGCAATACTGGCATCGGGTTGGCTTATGTCTGTGCAGCGCGAGGCTACCCGCTGATTCTGACGATGCCCGAAACTATGTCGATCGAGCGCCGCCGGATGCTGGCCGCCTTCGGAGCGCAGCTGATTCTGACCGAAGGCGCGAAGGGTATGAAAGGCGCGATCGAAGAGGCAGACAGACTTGTCGCCTCTGACCCGAAAAAGTTTTTCAGCCCGCAGCAGTTCAACAACCCTGCCAATCCTGAGATTCATTTCAAGACCACCGGCCCCGAAATATTCAACGATACCGCCGGCAAGGTCGATATTTTCGTCGCCGGGGTAGGCACCGGTGGCACCATTACAGGTATCAGCCGCTATCTGAAACAGGTGAAGAACCTGCCGGTCATGACTGTGGCCGTTGAGCCTGTCGAGTCTCCGGTGCTGACCGCCATAAGGGCTGGTGAAACTCCGAAGCCGGGCCCGCACAAGATTCAGGGCATCGGGGCCGGTTTCAAGCCGGAAATTCTCGATCTGTCTCTGGTCGATGCGATAGCGACCGTCACCAGCGCTGAAGCCATAGAATATGCGCGCCGTCTGCACCGCGAAGAGGGTATAACCTGTGGTATTTCGTGCGGCGCTGCCATGGCTGCGGCGGCACGTCTGGCCCAGCTGCCTGAAAACGCGGGCAAAACCATTGTCACGGTTTTTCCCGATTCTGGCGAACGCTACATCAGTACTGTGCTTTTTGAAGGCATATAAACCCGGTCGCGCCATGAATTGCCTCCGGAGGTGGAAAAATGTCCGTTGAGAGCCAGTCTGCCGGCGAACGCTGGTGGCTTTACGTTATCATTGCCATTCTGGCGCTTCATATCTGGCTACTGCTCTCATTCAGACAGCTTCTTAACTCGATGCAGGCGGAAAAAGCCGATCTTTTTCTCGCCTCGCTGGCCTCGAGTGCCGAACAGACCCTGCAGGCGAGCCATTACCTCGAAGAGCGTATCGTCGCAAGCCTGCGGCAGATTGCCGACACCATTGTCTCGGCCCCATCTGAAAAACTGACCGGCGAATGGCTCGAAAGTCTGCGTGCAAAGCACGATCTCAAAGCCATCTGCATCTATGACCAGCACGGAAAAGTCAGACTGGCGCATGACCCAGCATTGCTCGGCACCGACCTGCCGCTCGATTATGGCTGCCATGATGTGCTGGCCGGTACGAAAAACGAGCATGTGTTCGGGTTCAGCTCAGGAGTTTTCTGCGAGACGGATGCCTTCGGCATGGCTGTGAAACTGCCGGACGGCGGGGCATTGAGACTGTTGACCGGCGTCGATTTCGTTCTCGGATTTGAAAAAAATGTCGGGCTGGTGCCCCTTATTGCCCGCTTCAGGGAATACCCCGGTGTCAGACATCTCGATCTGGTCGATGCTGGCGGCCACTCGATGCTTGGTGAGCCGGCTGCCCGAAAAACTGCGAGGGCGGTAATTACCCGTGATTTCATTTTGCGGGGCGTGCGGCTTGGTCGATTCGAGCTTTCATTGCAGGACAAAAACCTGGAAGAACTTCGTATCGCCGGTTATCTGGCAATCCTGACCTCATGTTTTTTCTTCGTTGGTGGAATGAAACTGTTGCAAAACCGCCTGAAGAGACGTTCTGAGCTGGCCGAGGAGCAGAGAAAGGCCGAAGAAACCCGCCGGCGCATCGATGGTTTCGCCAGAGTAGTGGCGGCGGTCGCCCACGAAGTGCGTAACCCACTGAATACCATGAGCCTCACCGTCAGCGCGGCGCGTGGTGACATCGCCGATGGCCGCAGCGCCGCCGAGCTTGAGCCGCGTCTTGTCATTATCGAGCAGACGATCAGGCAGGCTGACCAGATGATTCGTGATCTGCTGCAGGCCGGTCGCCCGATTGTCGTACAGAAACGGCGTCTGCAGGCAGCTGAATGGCTGAAGGAAATCACCGATACTTTTATGATGACCAACAGCGATGCAGATATTGAGATTGACGTTGCTTCAGATCGCACTTTATGGGCTGATCCCGACCTGACGCGCCAGGTGATCTGGAATCTCCTGCTGAACGCCAGGCAGGCCGGAGCCAGGAAAATCAGGATTCAGTGCCTGGCTGTTGCTGCTGGTGTATGCCTGGCGGTGAGCAACGACGGGCCCGAAATCACCCCTGAAATCATGGCGGGGCTTTTTGTTCCCGGCAATACCACCCGCAGTGATGGGTTTGGTCTGGGGTTGCATGTCTGCCAGAGAATCTGCGTCGCTCAGGGAGGTACAATCTCGACCACGACTTCGCCTGCCGAAACTGAATTCAGAGTGGTGCTGCCAATGGAGGAAAAGTCTTGAGCAAACGTCTTTCGATACTGATCGTTGATGATGACCCACGTCAGGCGCAGCTCCTCGCCGAAGCGGTCACAAGAATGGGGCAGCAGACACAGGTATGCCGTTCAGCCGAAGAGGCTCTCGATCTGCTGAAAATGCAGGTTTTTCAACTGGTGATAACCGATCTGCGGATGCCCGGACTCGATGGTCTTGAATTCCTTAGACGGCTGAAAGAACTCGATCCCGATACCGAGGTCATTCTGGTGACCGCATTTGCGTCGGTCGGTTCGGCAGTCGAAGCTATCAAACTCGGGGCCGTCGATTATTTCGAAAAGCCGGTCAATCTGGCCTGGCTGGAAGCCAAGATCAGAGCCATTTCTGAACGTGTGTCGCTTCGGGCCGAGAACCGACAGCTGAAGGCCGAACTGGCCAGAATGGCTCCGGCTCCGGTCGTGATTGGCCGGCACCCGGTGTTCAAGGCTGTTCTCGATCTGATCGAAAAAGTTTCACGCAGCGATGCTTCCGTGCTGCTTCTTGGGGAATCTGGCACCGGCAAAGAAATACTGGCGCGAATGCTGCATTCTTCCGGTAACAGAGCCAGAGGGCCTTTTGTTGCCGTCAACTGCGGCGCCATCCCGGAAAATCTTCTCGAGAGTGAGTTCTTCGGACATGTTCAGGGGGCTTTCACCGGTGCAGATGTTTCCCGAAAAGGTAGAATCGAAGATGCCGACGGTGGCAGCATTTTTCTCGACGAAATCGCCGAACTGCCTCTGAATCTTCAGCCAAAGCTGCTGCGCGTCATTCAATCTGGTGAATTCAGCCGCGTTGGCTCCAACAAGCTCTATCGTGCCGACGTCAGGTGGATAGCCGCGACCAACCGCGATCTGTCTGAAATGGTGCGCACCGGCAGCTTCCGCGAAGATCTGTATTACCGCCTGGCTGTGATTCCGGTGCAGGTGCCGCCGCTGCGCCGCCGCGCCGATGACGTGCCGTTGTTCGTTGCCGACCGCCTGCAACGGCTGGCCGATAAATACCGTATACCGCTGAAGCAGTTTTCGCCGGCGGCATTGCGGGCATTGCAGGCTTATTCCTGGCCCGGCAATATCAGGGAACTGGAAAACCTCGTCGAGCGCATGTTTCTGGTTGCCCCCGAGCAGCAGATTCAAGCTGCCGATCTGCCCCCCGAGTTCGACAATTTTGTCGAGGAAAGTGACGCCGGCAATGTCGGTTTTCTTCAGGAAAAGGTCAACAATCTCGAAAAGGTCTGCATAGTCGAAGCGTTGACCGCTGCCTCTGGAAACCAGTCTGAGGCGGCCCGCAGCCTCGGTATTAATGAGCGGACTCTTCGCTACAAGATGAAAAAGCTGGGTATTCCATCTGCGAGTTCACATGTCTGAAACAGTCTGGCATTATTTTTGCATTAATGATATTTCGACAGGCATTGAAGAACCGCAGCGATATTAAGGAGGCTTCGTGAGCACAAACGGCAGATGGCGACTGATAATCAGCATCCTGTTCTTTCTGGTGACCGCAGGTATGGCAATGGGGCAGGGAAGCGACCCGTTTGCCGATCTGCAGCCGGCAGTGCCGGCAGTAGCCAGTCTGAGCGTCGATACTTCCAGGGGCAGTTACTTTTTCAAAAATGAGATTCTGACGCAGTTCTCGTTCGACTCTGATGCCGGCGACAGTCCCTATCACCGGCATTCATACGGTTTCGAAATTCTGAAAAAGTTTGCCGACCGAGTATCGACAAAGAGCAGTTTCAATCTGCAGACCAGACTGGTTTTCAGACGCGACTGGACGTCGGTGCAGAACGACATGGAAGGCGAAAACCGCAACCAGGTATTCTTCGAATATCACAATCTCTATTTCGATCTCTACAATGCGCTCGATACCTGGATGTCACCTGAAGCCCGGCCGCGTAATCTCGGGCGTTTCAATTTCCGGTTTGGCCGCTTCTATCTGCCTTTTGGTCTGAACCTGCAGACTGATACGCATGCAACCATTCTGCAGCTGTCGAATGACCGTAACTTCGGCTTCGAGCGTGACTGGTATGCTGGTTTCTGGGGCTCACTGAACCACAATCTGAATTATGATCTCTACTACCTGCTTGGTTCTGGCTACGACATTGTCGACAAGGGGCAGAAGGGAATGATTGGTGCCCGGATCAGTCTTGCGAATCGGTTTCTCTACGAGCATGGCCTGGAGGGCGGCGTGTCGTTGATGGCCGGTGAGCGCATATCGAAGCATGCGGTGATGCGCAGTCACAGCGTCATGATGCAGGCGGAGCGCGGTAAGCTGGTCGATACGCAGCGTATCGGCCTCGATGGCCGATACGGATTCGCGGTTCCTGGTGGCCGTCTGTCGCTGACCAGTGAGTTGAGCAGCGGTCACGATGAGTCAGACGACCTGTTCAGTCAGCTTTATCAGGTGGATTTTCTGCGCCGTGACCGGCGATTTGGCTGGGCGACGCAGTATCGTCGCTTCTGGCAGGAAATTGGCGCAGATGAAATCGACGAATCACTGGCCGGGGAGCTTACCTGGTACATGAAGAACGATATCGGCAATGCCAGTCTTGAATGGATAAAACTCAACGTTGAGAAAAGGCTGTCAGTGCAGGGCGGCGGCCCTGCTGACACGATCACCAGTCTGCAATACTACCGTTACTGGTAAGCTTATTAACTGCCTGTCATTTTCTCAGAAAGACGGGCGTAATTAGCGATTAATGAACCCAGCCGGCATGGCGGAACCTTCCGGGTATCGAATCAATGATTCCCGGGATGGCATGCGGCCTGGATTCTGACGGAATCTGCTTTTTTAAACCCTGATTCAGCCTTCGGGGGAGAAGGTAAAAGGAGAAAATATGCTGCGATTGAAGGTTTTTTTGCTGGCGCTTTATTGCCTGGTATTGCCGGTTGCGGTTTCAGGTGCTATAGGCTGCACACTCACCAACCCGGCCCAGGATCTGAAATTCCTGTTTCCGGAGGTCACCAGTTTCAAGGAGGAAGTTCGCGAATTCAGGCATTTCAAGGATGGGCAGAAATTGTATGATGAGCTCAAGGTTCGCCTTGGGTCTGATCTTGATCCTGTTTATGAAGCTTACGATACGCCTTACACAGTGTATACGGTCTTCAAAGGCAGCGAGTTGATCGGCGTCGTTCATGGCGTCAATGTCCCGGGAAGAGGTGGAGTGATCCAGGTTTTTCTGGCTACAAACCCGGCGACCGGAGCGATCGACAACTTTTTCTTCCAGCGGCTCGAGAGCCCTGAGGCAAAGGCGCTGAAGAACCGGGATTTCCGCAGACGTTTCCATGGTCTGACTCTGGCTGACTTTTACAGGCACGATTATTTCAGGCAGGCCGAGCCGGCCAGCGCCGACGACAAGGTTGGCGCTATCATCGCGGGTCAGACAGGTCAGGATTTTACGGCTTCGGTCAGAGGCATACGTAAGAATCTGATTCTTCTTGACATGTTCATCTATAACCGGCTGTTCGAGCCATACTTCAAAAGATCTGAAGAACTTCTCAGGAGCAAGGGAGCAACAAAATGAAAAGAATTCTCGTATTGTGCGCAATTATTGGATTATCTCTGGCTTTGTGGCTTGGTTATTCGGTTAAATCACCGAGCCATTTTGGCGCAGCCTTCGCTGCCGGTATCCCGGAAGTGAAGATGAACGCTGCCTATGGTGAACCCGACAAATTCATGAACGGCCCGGTTGTGATGCAGGGAAAAATCACCCGGCAATGCCCGAGTTCGGGCTGCTGGTTCTATCTTGATGACGCCTCGGGTCGACAGGTAAAAATTGAACTCGGGCACCTGGGCCTGAAATTTCCGCAGTGGGTTGGAAAAAACGCCAAAGTTGAAGGTCGTCTGCTGCAGAACAAAGATGAACTTGAACTTGTCGGCACTGGAGCGGAATTTTTCTGATCAGGCCGGATAAGCGTCGCACTTAAATCGAAGGGAGTCATTAACATGCGTTTTCTGGCGTTTGCATATAAAAACCTGTTTCGCCGTCCGGTGCGCACCGGTTTGACGGTGCTGGCTATCGCTCTGGCTGTTGCGGTTGCTGTCAGCCTGATCGGTTTCAACATCGGCTACCGGCGTTCGATAGAATCAAGCATCGACAAGCTGGGCTTTCAGGTCATGATCATGGCCAAAGGCTGCCCATACGAAGCAGCTACCATGATGCTGAAAGGCGGTACTGGTCTGATATATCTACCAGACAGCACTTACGATGCAGTCCGCACTGATCCTGAAATTTCCGCCATTACCCCAATATTTGTCGGTGTTGCCGAGAAAGAAGCATCTGGAATCAGCGATCAAAGTGGATCTTCGTTTGCAATCATTTCAGGCATCGAGGTCGACAGTTTTCGCGCCATGAAGCCATGGATGGTGATAGGGCAGGGGGCTGGTCAGGAAGGCGGCCGTTGGTTTGCCGACGATTCCTCCGGCGAGGTTGTTCTTGGTTACGAGGTTGCCGAATACGAACAGCGCAAAGTTGGTGATTCCTACTATGTTTCAATTACTCCTAATGGGCAGATACAGCCGGTGATGACCGAACTGAAGGTAGTTGGCATTCTCGAACGCACCGGCACCCAGGACGACGGCACTGTTTTCATGCCGATCAGGGAAGCGCGTCGGTTGTTCAACCGGCC
>CAZPCO010000127.1:0-8515 GCA_964585025.1 uncultured bacterium
GAAATTCAGAAGGAGATATCTCTGCAATCTCTTACAAAGAAAGCTTTAAAACTGGGTTTAAAAGAAAAAATCAGGCAAATATTCAGTTCACCAATTTTCGATTTGTATTCTTTGCCTGTTTCAAAAAGCCTGGTTGATTCTTTTAGAGAAATAGATGACTCTGGTGGGGTTGAAAATGTTGCAAAAGAGTTTCAAGCTTGGGTGGGAAAAAGCATTGAAGACTTTCTTCTCGAAAAACTTGGTAATTTTATAAGATTTGAGATGAATAGTTCAGACGGGCAGAAGAGTGCAGCGAATATATTTAATGCATTGGTTCTTATTGAAGATAGTTCCTTGTTTGCGAGAATCTTTGAACAAGAACGAGGGGTATGATTATGGAAGCTACCGCCTTGATTCAAAAGTTGGCCATTCAAGCGCTCAAAGGCTTTGGTCAAGAGATCTTTAAGGACATAACAGAAGTTGCAAAAGAGGGTGTAAAGACTGCCTACAAAGAGTTGAAAAAAGAAGTTTTAAACGACAAAAAGGTCTTAGAGAATCTGAATTTAGCTATAGAATCGGGGCAATCCTTTGAAAAGCTCCGACAAAATTCTGAAAATCAATTAAGGCTTCCTAAAGAATCCAGTTCAGTTGATCGTTCCAAAGAAGTTAAAGGCGATCAAGAAGAGATTAGAGCAAAAATAGCTGAAATCAGCCCCTATTCGAGTGAGATAAATAAGTTTATCAAAAGTGTAGAAGAATTGCAGGTCTATATTGACGCTGGTTTGAAAGAAAGTGAGATTAATGGTCGCAAGGTTTTATTAAAAGATGATATTGATCCTAAATTTGTTGATGAAAAAACTGGTGAAACCAATCGCGAAAGGATGGAAAAGGGAAGATGTCCTTTAGATTCTGAAACTGGTGAAAAAATTGAGTTGCATCATATCGGTCAGACGCCTGAAAGCCCACTTGCTGAATTGTTGGAAAATCAAGAACATGGAAAATACACCAAAGAACTTCATCTTAATAATAATGAGAGCTGGCGGCGAAATCCTGAATTAAACAACCATTATAACAATATTGAGAAGCCAGAGCATTGGAAAGCAAGGGCAGAAGGGATCCGAGCATGAAAAGATTAAACGATGCGATTAAATCGACAAAAATGGAAGTTCTTTCCAGTAAAAAACTTCCCGGGGAAGAGTTGTTGAGGCAATCAAGCAAAATTTTGAACTTTAAATTTGGAACTCAGTTGGCTCACTATCTTACTAGGTTTGGTTTTTTAGCCTTTGGTCATGTGGAATTACTTGGGGTTAACTGCAATCAGGGAATTCTTTCTGACTTAATTCTAAAGAACTTAAGGTTGAGAGAAGAATGTTCCATTTTGAAAGACTATTTGTGTATTGAAGATATGGGCGATAGAGATTTTGTTCTCATTGATCCTGCTGATCAAATTTTCCGGTTTAACCCGGAATCACAGAAAATACCTCTAAAACAGAAAATGGATCTTGAAGAATATTTATTAAAACGCCTTGAAGATTCAGAAAAGTTTGCTGGGCGGTGAACGGTGTAATGCACCCTGTAATAGCGGTGGTCTGAGAAAATTGGTCAAGCCGATAAGTGAATAAACCCGCCGGAGCCAATGGCCCCGGCGGGTTCAGTTTTGCCATTAGTGGCGGGCGTCACTTCTCGGGTGGGATGGTGACGTCGAGGAGTTCGGTCTTGCCGTTTTCGAGCTTGTCTAGCGGTTCGTCGAAGGCTTTCTGGTTGCCGACGACGAGAATGCGCAGCGATTCGGGCTTGAGATACTTGTTGGCGGCCGCAAGCACGTTTTCGGCGGTGGTGGCTTCGACCATTTCTTTCTGCTTGTTCAGGAAGTCGCGGGGCAGATTGAAGAAATCGTAATAAACCAGGCGCTCGATGACCTTCTGTTTTTCGTCGAAGTTGAAGACGAATGAATTCAGATAGCGGTCTTTGGCGGTTTTGAGTTCTTCGGCAGTCGGGGGTTCCTTCTGGAAGCGCTTGATTTCGTCGATGATCATGCGCACAGCCTTCGCGGCGGTTTCGTTTTTCGTCGCCACATAGTTGTAGAACATGCCGGGGTAGGAAAGATTCGCGGTGTAGACGCCATAAACCGAATAACAGAGGCCAGCCTTGGAGCGCACCTGGTTGAAAAGGCGGCTGCCGAAACCGACGCCAAGAATGTTGTTCATGACGATGCGGTGCGGGTGGTCTTCGTCGAACAGTCGGCCGCCGATATGGCCGATGTAAGCATTAGTCTGCTTGGCATCAGGAAGGTCGACGACAGAAACCCGCTGGTCGAAGTTGTAATCAACCTTTGGAAATTCGGGGAGTGCTTCTTTGCCCTTTTCCCAGTTGCCGAAATATTTTTTGACCAGAGTGAGTATTTCCTTGCGGTTAAAATCGCCCCAGATGGCCATCTGAACGTTTTCAGGACGGTAGACGCGCTGATGGAAAGCTTTGAGGTCATCGCGACTGATCGCCTTGAGGGTTGCGTATTCAGAATGGCGGGCGTAAACCGACTGGGCGCCGTAGATCATTTTTTCGAATTCGCGGGAACCGATATCGTCGGGCTGGTCGTTGCGGCGCGAAATCATCGATTTGGCACCGATCATGGCCTGTTCGAAACGTGATTCGTCAAAGCGCGGCCGGCGAAGAATTTCGGCCATGACTTCTATTGCCAGTTCTTTCTGGCTGCTGAGCATCATCAGCTTCAGACTGCCGGCGATGATGTCGCTTGAGGTTTCAGCGTAAGCGCCAATTCCTTCGAGCAGTTCGTCAAGTTCGTCGGCACTCCATTTTTCGGTGCCGCCGCTGCGCAGCAGTTCACCCACCAGGGCACCCAGGCCGGTTTTTTCGGCCGGCTCAAGGTAGGAACCACCATGAATGCGCACTGAAGCTTCAATAAGGGGCAGGGTTTTGTCTTCGAGAAGATAGAGCCGCATGCCGTTGTCGAGTTTGACTTCTTCGATGTCGGGCAGATTGATGGGGCCGAGCGGCGGGTAGGTCAGAGAGGCGATTTCTTCGGCACCGACCGGCGAAAAGCCGATCAGAGCCATTACAGCGACAAAAATATAAACCAGGGTGCGGTAGTTCATTTGCTTTCCTCCTGGCAGCCGGCACAGTTGTCGGCGGCTTTAGCTTCGGCTTTTTCGACGATGGTTTCCATGGTGGCGACGGTGCGGTTGGCGGCGGTGAAATACTGCTTCGCGACGCGCTGTACATCGGCCGGGGTAACGGCGTTGATGCGGTCGAGTTCTTTAAAAACTGCCCGCCAGCTTCCCCATATCTGCTGGTAATTAGCCAGCTTTTCGGCCATGCCCATATTGTTGCGGAGGCTGGCGATGAAGGCGGTCATAGCGCGGGCTTTGACCTTGTCAAGATCTTCATTGGTTAAAAGCTCGTTCTGCAGTTTCGTGATTTCTTCGTAAACGATTTTTTCGCATTCAGCATTGGTTTTACCCTGCGCCGGGAAAACGAAAACAGCAGCCAGAGAAGGATATTTATTGCCAGGCCAGCCGGTAAAGGCACTGGCGGAAACCGCACTTTTCATGTCTCTGATCATACGTTTGTAGAGTCTCGAGGTGCGCCCCTGACCAAGAATGTCGATGAATGCTTCCAGAGCTGGAGTGTCATTATGAGTTGCTTCTGGAACATGCCAGCCGATAAGCAGAGCTGGCTGGGCACGGTCTTCGATATTGACGCGGCGTTCGCCGGTTTGTTCTGGTTCAACGGTGGCAACACGTGACGGAAGTGGTCTGGCGGGAATGCGACCAAAGTATTTATTAGCCAGTTCGATGGCTTTGGCAGGCTGGACATCACCAACTATCGCTACTGAAAGGTTGCCAGGTGAATAATACTGTTCAAAAAAAGCTTTGGCTGCTTGACGATTATAGTTCTGGATGTCGGACATATGACCGATAAGCGGCTGACCGTAAGGATGAGCTTTGAAGGCAGTGCTGATGAATTCTTCGATCAGCTTGCCTACTGGTCGGTTATCGACAGTCATACGCCGTTCTTCGGCAACGACCAGGCGCTCACGATACATTTCGCGGAGTCTGGGTTTCAGAAAACGTTCTGATTCCATGGCCATCCAGAATTCGATCTTGTTAGAAGGCAGACTGACAATGTAGGCAGTCTGGTCGCGTGATGTATAGGCATTCAGGCCATCAGCACCTTCTTTTTCAAGGCGGTTGGCAAATTCGTTCGGGATGACGAACCCGTATGCTTCAGCAATGGCGGCATCGAAGTCGGCACTCATCGAAGCGATGAGTTTCTGGTCAGCAAGCCGCCCTTTGAGTCTTTCTGCTCGCAGGCGCATGAAGATAGCATCTTCTTTGGCCATTTTGATCAATTCTTTGGCCGGGTCCTGGCTACCAATGGTGTCGGTACCTTTGAACGCCATGTGTTCGAACATGTGCGCCAGGCCGGAATATTCTTTCGGATCATCGACGCCACCGACGTTTGCCCAGGTGACGAATGAAACGACCGGGGCGTCATGGCGCGGCATGATGATCAACTTGAGGCCGTTCGGAAGGGTAGTTTCGACGACCGATTTTTCAAGTGCCGAAAAATCGAAAGCCGTCGAAGCGAAGGCGAGAAATGGCACGAATGCCAGCATTGCCGCGGCAACAGCCGCGACGCGTAACCTGTTGAACTGCATCTGTTGCTCCTGTTCAGTATCTGCCGCTGATTTTTTCGCGGGCTTTAACCGCTGCAGCAGAGGTTGGGTATAGATTTATGACCTGATAATAATAACTCTTCGTAGTATTGGAGTCACCATAAATTTCGTAACATTCGCCTGCCTGGAAAAGGGCTTCTGCGGCCTGTGGACTTTGCGGAAACCTCTGCTGGTAACTGATGAACCAGGCAGCCGCATCGCGTAGATGCTGAAGATTGGCAACCTGAATACGACCGAAGCTTTTCTCAACCTGAGCCAGCAGGTAAATAGCTTCTGGAATATAGGTCGACGCCGGATAAATTCTGACAAAATTGCTGAAAAGGCTTATAGCTTCAAGATGATTTTTTTGCTCAGCACTGATTCTGGCGCGCCAGAAGGCCGCATCATCGGCATATTGCGAGGAAGGATAATGCCGGAGAAGCTGGTCGAAGTAGATGACTGCCGCATTGAAGTTTCCGGCGGCATATTTGCTGTGACCGAAACTGTAAAATTGGTAATCACTAAGCGAGGGCTGGCTGCCTGTGCCGCCACTGGAGGTGCCTGAGCCGTTGCCGATACCGCCTGAACCTGGATATGCCGGGGTACCGGGATAAACCGGTGAGGTCTGCGAACTGACGGCACCGGGGTAACCGGTATTGCCGTTATTTCCCGGGTAAGCTGTGCCGCCCTGATTGCCAGGATAACCAGGCTGGCCGCCTGTACCCGGATAAACCGGGACCCCGGAATTGCCAGAATTGCCGCCGCTGCCGGGGTAGTAGCTACTACCTGGATATTGATTCAGTCTGAAGCTTCTTGAAGTTGCAGCGATTTCTCTGCCTTCTGCAGTAAGGGTTAGGGAAGTTATCGCTATAGCGGCCACTGCAATCATAAGTTTACGCATGTTTTATCTCCCGAAGGACTTCTGTCAGTTGATCACCTTTTGAAAGGCCCAGATTACCAGAGGCATTGGTCGTTCGCCCCTGCCAGACCTTTGCCCGAGCCAGTGAAAAGTAAAGAAGGCATGAACAGATACAGCAATTACTGTTCCAGCGATTGAACGACGGCAGAAACTGTTCTTAAGAAAAAAAAGAAAAAAAATAGCTGAAAAATTGGCGATTTGTGCCGAAAAAGTACCCGAGGCTGGTTCAGCTTCAAATTACTTTCAGGAAAACCTATGAAAAAAATACTGTTACCTGTCATGCTGGGTCTGCTGTGCGCACCCCTATGCGCCGCCGAACCGCCGTTGCATGAACTGGTCAGGGATCTCGGTTACTCTGATGCCTTTATCACTGATAATCTACCCCAGGCCAGGCCTGTAAAGAAGGTGGCACCGGCAACTCAATCTGCAGCGAAACCGGTATACCATGCGGCACCGCAGCGAGAACTGATGCAGCCGGAAGACCTGCTGCTTCCGAGGGTTTTCCAGAAAAGTGAGTCGGCAGCAATGATTCCGGTATTGATGCGCTATCATCGCGCCAATCCGACTTCAGAAAAAATCACCCGCAAACTTGCAGTTACCTGTCTCAAAAATGGTCAGCAACGCGAAGCGCTCTACTGGTATACGCAAACCTTTCAGCGCGACCGGTCAGATTTTGAATCGCTATGGAACATGGCTGCCCTTGCTTATGCAGTCGGCGACAGCAATCTGACGAAAAAATATCTCGAAGAATATTCCCGAATCGATCCAAACAGCGCCTGGGGTCGTATGGCAAGAGAATTCCTGGCTGGACGATTCTCGGGCAGCGAACTTGGAAAAGGTTTTGAAAAGGGCATGGGGCGTGTTGGCGAACCTGCCGGCGGTATGAAGGCGGGCGGCGACAATAAAAACGCTCCGGTTACAACCGCAAATTCCGGTAACAAAGAAGCCGGAGACGGTATTATGGTAGTCGAAGGAAAACGCTACAATGTAGAATCTTTCGTCAGCCTTTACGACGAACAGAAAGAAGTCGAAGGGCCGACGAAATTGAACGACGCACTGAAAGGGAAGTCCGGGACCAGGTCATCTGACAGGAAAGCAGGTAGGAATTTATCGCTCGATAAAGCCGTAATCGCAGAAAAGGTCGAAACCCCAACCGCAAAAGCTCCATCCGGGGCAGCAGCCGAACCGTTGCAACCGGTCGTAGCTGCAGCCGCAACATCAACTTCCGAAATAAAGAAGGTAGATGCAAAACCTGTGGAAAATGCCGCGCCGGTTACAACGGCACCGCCACTGGCACCACCCCCTCAGGGAAAATAAGAAATGACCGCCGGCCAAACTTAATGGCCGGCGGTCCTGCTTTTAGCTAAGATTAAAGGATACTAGATGACCGAAGCGTCGGTTTCACGTTCAACCGAGGTCTGGCCATCAAAATCGACCGGTCTTGCCTTTTCTTCTTTGCGCTCAGCTTTTTCGCGTTTGCCCTTGAAGAAGAAATAAGCCATAACGGCAACCGGCAGAATGTAGAACCAGAAAAAGAAGACTGCCGGGCTTTGAATGCCAGGAGGTGTGGCTTCTGGCGCCCATCTGAAGCGATCCAGGTTGTATAAAATAGCGATTACCGAAGACCAGACGAAAAGAAAGTTTGGAATTGCTTCAGCGGCACTCATCAGACCCATACCGTTCGTGCGGTCCTTGGTGAACGGGTAGAACAGATTGTTGCCCATGAAACCTGTCGAATCCTCGATGATATGCACCATTGAGCCGAAAAGGATGATCAGCGGGTAGAGCAGCCAGCGCGGAATCGTATAAAGCTCCGGGTTTGGCCCTTCCGGCACGGTGAACCAGGTGAAAATTCCGACCAGAAGTGCGATCAGGATACCGAGGGTGAAGCTGTGAGACCAGGTTCGATGCCAGGGCAGAAACACGATTTCGACCTTACCGGTCGGGCGCTTGACAAATTCGAAACATGGGCCGGTCATGATCGCGATCTGTGATTTCTTGTCGAACTGTTGAAAGAATTCACAGTCTACTTTGACGCGAGCGCTGGCTTTGATCGGGTCTTTGAGCTCGGTGCCTTCAAATGGTATCTGGCCGGTATCGACCTCTGGGCCAATATCGACTACGACTTCACTCGTTTTAGAGTCGAATCCTAAAGTATAGCTGCGCCAGCGGTTGGAAGCGAGTTGCATCGTATGCAACTGAACCGTGCCGCGACCTTCGGCAATGGCTTTGCGTATTGCGTTGGCAACACCCTCTGCAATGACGCGGGCATCAAGATTCGCCGGATCAGGTCTGATTTCGAAATCAGACTTGTGAAAGTAACGGGCAAATTTGAAGTCGAGCGTATCGGGCATGATCCCGAAAATGCCGCCGAGACAGAGAATGAAGGACTGTTCCTGTGAAGCCATGTGGACAGCCTGCGGAAAGAAACTTGCAACTGCGATACCGGAAATGAAATGAGTGAATCCCTTCATATCAGATTAACCCCAGTATTCTTAAGACATCGTTTCCGTAACCTGCCATATTTAGACAGACCGGAAGCAGCAGAACACCCATAAGGTTCATTCTGCGCGCTTGAAACAATACCGGCATCAGACCAAGCCCTGTAGATACGGTCATGATCGCCATACCACCCCAGCCGGTAAAACTGAAAACACCAGGAATTACTATCAGAAGAGCGAGAACCGAGACCCAATGGTATGGAATAGTCTCGACCATTTTGATGCAGAGGCGCGTAAAAGGCATGAGCAGCAGAAACGATAGCCCGGCCGAGAACAGCATCAGGCCAACGAAAATTGCGTATTCCTTCATCGTCAGCACCGAAACGACCGGGGTGACGATCCAGGCCAGACCGCCGCGGGTAAGGCTAAGGCCAGGTATGAAGAAGAGCATAAATGAACCAACGTAATAGACAGTTTTGCAGGTGCCATAAGACATGACAA
>CAZPCO010000128.1:0-8507 GCA_964585025.1 uncultured bacterium
TCGATCAACCGCATCTGATGCAGATGCAGGGTATCGAACCCAGAGTCATTCGCCCCATTGATTATGGAATCGACTTCTATGCCGACTCAATATTCACTTCCGAAGAAGAACTGAAAAATAATCCAGAGCGCGCTGAAGCTTTTTTTCGTGCCTCCATCAAAGGCTGGGAATATGCTCTCGATCATGTCGATGAAATGATCGAACTTATCTATAAAATGCCCGGGGTTCAGGAACGTGGCCTGACAAAAGAGCACCTGCATTTCGAAGCCACCCAGATGATCGAACTGATCCAGCCAAAACTTGTTGAAATTGGTCATATGAACCCTTCCCGATGGAAAACGATGGCCGACACCTATGCAAAACTGGGGGTGATCCCGACTAACTTCACTATCGATGGTTTTCTGCATTTTCCAGATCAGGCAACCAGGCAACATCAGCGCATCATCAAATATTTCTCAATGACAATTGCCTGTGCTGCCGCAATCCTGCTGTTGATAGTTTATTGGAATTACCGACTAAAAAAGGAAGTCCGGTTTCAGACAGAAAAGCTTGACGAAAGCCGGCGTTTTACAATCCAGGCAGTTGAACATTCACGTCAGCTTTTTGGCTGGATGAGCCCCGACGGCCTTCTGAAATATGCAAACCAGACCTCACTTGAGATGATTGGCAAAAAATACGAAGAGGTTATCGGCAACTATTTCTGGAATACCCCATGGTTTTCGCACAGCCTCGAAGAACAGGAGAGACTTCGCCAGGCCATTGCAACCGCTGCAGCCGGGAAGGCTACTTCCTATGAAGTCGTTCACTTCACCCCTGAAGGGCAAAAACACGAAATAAACCTCACGGTTCACCCGATTTTCGATAAAGCCGGGAATGTTACGATGCTGGTAGCCGAGGGGCAGGATGTAACCCATGAACACATTGCCAAACGCAAAGAATCGGTCATGATCGAGCAGTTGCACCAGGTTCAGAAACTTGAAGCTCTGGGCCAACTGGCCGGTGGCGTAGCCCATGATTTCAACAACTCGTTGACAGGTATTATCGGAGCAGCCGAACTCATCAAATCTAGCAAAGAATTCCCGGCGTCATTGAACAATTTTGTGCAGATGATACTGACGTCTGCAGAACGCGCCGGGGCTTTAACCAAAAAGTTGCTCGCCTTCTCAAGAAAAGGCAACAAAGCCAGTTCGGCGGTCAATGTGGCAACGACGGTCAATGATGCCACAGCCATACTGCGCAGTACCATCAATAAAAATATTGCGATCGTTGTCGAACAGAAGGCCGCAAATGCAAACGTGGTCGGAGACGATGCCCTGCTTCAGCACTGCATACTCAATCTGGGTATCAACGCCAGTCATGCCATGCAAAACGGTGGCAACATCACCATCTCTCTTGAAAATCGAAGTCTTGGCGAGGAATACTGCCAAGCCTCTCCTTTCCATCTCAGGCCAGGAGAATACCTGGAAATCGCGGTAAGAGACAATGGCTGCGGCATGACCCCTGAAGTGCAGGCACGCATTTTCGAGCCTTTCTTTTCGACTAAAGAACCAGGCCTGGGCACTGGGCTGGGGCTTTCGGCAGTCTATGGAACTATTCTCGAACACCAGGGTGCCGTCACCGTCTACTCTGAACCAGGCAAAGGCACAGTATTCCATATCTACCTGCCGGTCACTGATCAGCATCCAGGCATATCTACGAATGATTCCGAGCCAATTCCAACAGGCAATGGAACTGTATTGATCATAGACGATGAAGAGCTGATAAGAATTACCGCTGAAGCAATTCTCACTGACCTTGGTTATCGAATCATACTCGCAGAAAACGGCCTCGAAGGCATTAAAGAAATATCGCGGCATGGTGACAATATTGATCTGGTTATTCTAGACATGATCATGCCGGTTATGGGCGGCAGACAGACTTTCGAGAAACTCCGCGAACTCGCACCTTCCCTGCCGGTAATTATATCCTCAGGTTTTTCCAAAGAAGAAGACCTTGCCATACTGAAAGACCAGAGCATAGCCGGGTTCCTGCAGAAACCATTCCGGAGAACTGAACTGGCCAGACTGGTTGCAGCAACTCTCAAAGATATGAAAGGGTTCGCCTCAAAGCCTGAACGCCAGGGCTGAAGAGCAAAACACAATGGGAAACCTGATCGAAAAAGCAAGACAACTACTGCAGCGTGTTCCCGCCTCACCGACCAACCCGCAAAAACCGGTGCCCAGAGCAGATTTTAAAATTGAAGACCTCTTCGACGACCAGGTTACTCCGACTGCTCCCGGCAACGCCGGGCTCGACGAAAAGCTGCGGCAGGCCTATTTCTGGGTTGCCAATACCGCAATAATCAGCCCGTTTTACGATATTGAATACAACGAAGCCCCGCCAAGAACGTTCAAACTTGGCGACCGAAAACATGATTTTTCATTGCCTACCGGGCAAAGTTACTCGAGCTTCGTGCTTATTCCGCTTCTGAACCTGGCCGTGCGTGGCCGTTGCCTTATAGTTGGCGGTCCAGGCCGCGGAAAGACCGCCACCGCTATACTTATGGGCCTGCTTGCTGGTTATTCGCAGCTGGAAATTAAACGGGCCATCCAGCACGGGCAACCGCAGATGACCATTGCCGACCTGCTTGGGCACCCTTTGCCGGCCGACATGGTCAAGGCCGACAACCTTGCTGACATCAGAATCTCGTGGCGAAAGTGGCTGTCGATGCGGGTTAAAATCATCGACGAATACAACCGCATTCCGACCCGCACCCAGTCAGCACTTCTGACAGTGCTGGCCGACAACTACGCTGAAATTCTCGACCAGATCTTTGAATGCCCTGAAGCCTCATGGTATCTGACCGCCAATGACGATGGCGGCGGCGGCACCTACCAGGTCATCGAAGCTCTGCGCGACCGCATCGATATCGTCATCAGAGCCTTTCATTTCAACACCCGCTTTCTTTCAGACCTGCAGCGACGAATTGAATTCGCATTCCGGCCAGAAGAAATCATTCCGGCTGAAGTCATTTTCACTGAAGAAGAACTCTCAAAAATGAATGCTGCAATCAGACGCGTTAAAATAGACGACAGCGTCCGCCGCCCCCTTGAATTTTTCTGCCGGCATTTCGAGTTTTTCGAACCCGCTTCAACAATGCTTGAATACATGACCAAAGATACTGCCAAGCTCTCTGGTCAGGAATTCGGCAGCCTGGCAAAAGAAGAAACCGGCAAGGATCTTATTCGCGACCTCGGATCGCAGACCAGAAACGGCCTGTCGGTGCGCAAACTGATGACCATCATGCTGTTCGCGAAAGCACTGGCCTATTTCCGCGGTTCGCCGGCAGTCGAAATCGAAGACCTGCGACAGATCATTCCTTTTGTGCTTCACGACACCCTCAGCCCGCATCTCGAATCGCCATTCTTCGACCAGCCCGGCAACGAAGCTTTCCGAATCGACCGCATCACCTGGCTGCGCAAAGTATTCGACCTCTCCTGCGAGGAATACTTCCGTCTCGGTCTGCAGAAGTCAGACCCGATTGCCGATTTTGAGCGTGAATTCGATGCCGGTCTCGAAGGTCTGTCTATCGAAGAAGTCGAAAAACGCATGAATGCAATCGAAAAACACATTGGTCAGATTGGCCGGTTTGGCAAACTCTATGGTTACCTCGCCGACGACATTCTCAAGCTCAAATACCTGCATCAGCGTTACAGCAACTTCTGCAGATGGCTCAAATGGAAAAAGTAAGCTTTCAGCCTCTGATCGACCATCTCAGGGAAAACGCCGCCAACCTCAATCAGGCATTGGATTCTCTGCGCTCTACCGATCCACGTTTCGATTGCGATGGGGTTCCGGCATGGTTCAAAGATGTTATCGAGCCGATCTTTATGGCCGTGCATAACTATAACCCTCTGCGTGGGCCCGCAATATTCGACATACTTTTTCGTGACATGCTCAAATGTCTCATTGCGGGGCCAACCGAAATATCCCATTCCAACCGGTTGAACTGTCGACGTCTGCTGCTGCTGAATCCCGCCATTACTGCCACAGAACCACGCCGCCTGCTTGAAGCATTGACTATCGGGTTATCACGCCTAAACCGCTATTCCGGTATGGCTGCCGAAAATTGGATCATTCTGATGCAGAAGATATTGCCCCTGGCAAAAAACATTGATGATGTTCTCGCCGCCGGGCGGGTTGCAGCCTGGCGCTGTGGCATGGCACATCTGCGCAATATCATGCCATGCCCGTCAACGCTGGATGACAAGATTCGCGAGCTCATTTTTCCTGGCGAAAAATGCCATCCTGCGGCATTGAAACGTCGCTGGAACTATGGCGAAGCGACAGAACCTGTCGCAGTTGGAAGCTTTTCCAGCTCTGGCGGTGAATTTTCCAGCCCGCCTCGCCTGAAGCTGCTTGGCGAGCAGGTTTTTGCCTCTGATGGTCTCAGATCCTTCGCGGTTTTTGCTGACCGCTTCGGTCGGATACTGCATGCCAGTTCCGGAGCATTTCTACTCAAACGTCCTCCAGACCAGACCACGAAGCCGCAAATTGCTACGCTGATCACCCGCTATCCTGATCTGACTTCCTGGGTATACCACGACTCGACACTTTTTCTTACCTGCAGCTCATCGCATGCAATTTTCATTTTCGGAGCCATCGATGCCTGAACTGTCGCCTGGCGAAATCCAGCAGCTCTGGTCGGCAACCTGGCCAACCGCTGTGAGTCTATGGAATCCCTACGTCACCCTGCGTGAACCTGTCTGGTGCAGGAAAAGCCGCGAAGCTCAAAAAGAAGGCCTGAGCGGCAGTTTTGCCATGATCAGACTTACCGATCACCGCATCGTCATTGACCTTGAATCAGTGGCCTCATACCATGTTGAAGATTATGCCCTGCAGGTTCTGGCCCACGAAATCGGCCACCATGTCCTGATTCCAGCCAATCTGCATGATAACACCGGTCTTTTCCTGCGACTGCGCCTGGCTCTCGCCGGCATAGAAGACCGGGTTCCGCTAGTGGCAAACCTATACAGCGACATTATCATAAATGATATGCTGCAACGCACTTTCAAACTCGACATGGCTGCCGTCTATGCAAAGATTCAGCAGACAGCGCCGATGAATTCACCGCTGCACATCTGGTATATGCGGACCTACGAATACCTCTGGGGCCTTAAAAGAGGCATTCTTTCCGGAAAAACTCAATCGCCCGCAATCGATGCCGATGCCTCGCTTGCAGCTGCCCTGGTCCGCAGCTATGCACGCAACTGGCTCGACGGTGCCGGCCGCTACGGCATTCTCGCCTTTCCCTATCTAGTCGAAGATGCGGACCACAAAAAGGCCAGAGAAGAACTGGCCCACTATCTCGACGCCGAAAAATCGTCTACCGGCTCGGAAGCTGCGGGTGGCATGGCCGAAATTGATCAGTCAATCCTCGATGGCATCGTCGATCCGCGCGATGAAGCCCTCGCCAACCAATCAGATTCAGCCGAAGACGGCGAAAGCAAAAACAGAAAGCCAGCCGCCAACATTAAACCATCACTCGAAGGTGGCACAGGACCCGGGCAACGCTACCAGCAGCCAGGATCATACATTGATCTGATGCGCCAGGTCAATCCGGAGGCAGACGAAAATCGCCTTATCAACCGCTATTACCGCGACATCGCCATGCCATGGCTCGTGCCATTTCCGTTTGACGAACCGGCCGCCCGCGTTGACCTGCTGCCAGAAGGTACCGGGCAATGGGAATTCGGCGACCCGATCGAAGAGCTGGACTGGTTCGAAACCGCTCTGGTTTCTCCAGTGGTCATTCCCGGCATTACCACCCGAAACCGCATCTATTCTGAAGATGTCGGCAGCCCGGAAAAGCCCGATCCATTCAACCTCTATGTCGGAATCGATTGTTCAGGCTCGATGAACAACCCGAAATGCCATTTTTCCTGGCCCGTCTGCGCCGCAACCATTGTCGCACTGTCAGCTCTCAGAGCCGGCGCCAGGGTCATGTGCTGCCTTTCCGGCGAACCAGGCTCATTTCTCGAAACCAATGGCTTCATTAAATCAGAGAACGACGTGTTGACCGTTCTGACCTCCTATCTTGGCACCGGCTATGCCTACGGCATTCCCAGACTTCAGACACAACATCTGAAAACGGTCAAAGGCAAAACCCATCTTCTGATCATCTCCGACGACGATATCTTCTCGATGCTTCAGGCAAAATCACCAGGAACCGGCACCAATTACGATATTGCCGGGCAGGCTTTGAATCAGGCCGGGGGCGGTGGTACAATGGTTCTGCATTCCAGAAGCCAATGGCATGCTTCTGATGTCGAGAAATTGAAGAAAATGGGCTGGGCAGTTCATTTTGTCACCGATGAAAAAGAAATGCTCGAATTTGCCCATGCCTTTGCTGATCGCAACTATCGCAGAACAGGAACCAGACCATGACTCCAACAATTTCCGAACTGATTCATCATATTAAGCAGTGCCCCCCTGGCTTTCTTGCTCAACCAATACAGAAAGGTCGCGGCGAGGTAGCGACCGAAGCTCTGGTTAACGACGCACTGCGGGTAATCACCAGATCTTTAACTGCACCGCGCCTGGTGGAAATTGGCGTCGACAATCGATCTGAAAACGAACTGCGCCTGATGCAGATATGCTGCTGGCTTTTGACCCATCCGCATTTTATCGATGCCAGGTGCGAAAAGCTGCAGAAATTTCTCCTGACCGGCCTCGGTGAAGTCGCTGAACTCGTAAATGCCGAAGCCTGGGTCAGTGACGAAGAAAGAGCCGAAGAACTTGCGCGCCTGCTCCTCGCGGCCATCGACCAGGTTCCGGCCAACGAAAGCGCAGCGGAGGCCAGGGATCGCCTCGATTCAGTAAATACGGTGCAGCGACGTAAAGTGATCGAAGAGTCGCGTGCCGCCATTGAACGAACACGGGAATTGCGCCGCAAGATGGCTGAAGCCAAAGTACGCGAGGCCGCGAATGTCTATGGGAGGGAATGATGAATCTCATACCGGCACTATCTGATGAAGAGCGCTTTCCAGGCCTTTCTGACCTCGGGTTTCTTCAACAACTGCGTCAGGATAGCTGCGGCCCCAGATTCAATTTTAAATCCGGCGACCGCCTTACTGCCGATTCACTGCTGAAAGTTCGCGAATACGGCAAAAGCCTTCGCAACAGCAGATTCTGGCACCCTGGGAAGCTTCCAGAATGGCTGCCGGCATTTCTCGAGAACTGCAGGGCCACCGTACCAGCCTATCGCCTTCATCCTGCTGATTTCAGACAGATGCCCACCCTGCATCGCCCGGCGCTGGCAGCCAAACCATGGCAATTTGTTCCCGACACATGCAATGCTGACGATCTTCTCGTCTACAGCACCTCCGGAACTACCGGCCGACCGATGGAAGTTCTCTTCGACGCCATTTCTCAAGCAGAATGGCTGCCTCAACTCGAAACCGTCCTCGCCCCAGAAGGCATCACAATTGAAGGCGGACCCAATCGTGTTTCTATCTGCCTCGTATGCTTTCAGCAGCAGACTCTTACCTACGCCTCGCTTTCAACATATCTGCGCGGGGCAGGAGTTCTCAAGATCAATCTCAACCCCGCCGACTGGAACGACCAGGCAGATCGAATCAGATTTCTCGAAAAATACAACCCAGAAATCCTTACCGGCGACCCGCTGACTTTTCATGCTCTCGCTGGACTGGCCCCATCCATAAGGCCAAAAGCCATCGTTTCATCGGCCATGGCGCTGACTGACGGCTTGCGCCGCCGATTGAGCAGTCAGTTCGGCTGCCCGGTCTACGATATCTATTCCCTTACCGAATGCCGCATGATAGCCGTCGCCCGGGAAACCTCCGTTCACCGGCTGATCAGACCCGACCTCTACGTCGAGATTCTGCATTCCAGTCATGACACGCCCGTTGAACCCGGCGAGCGCGGTGAAATTGCCCTGACCGGAGGGAACAATCCGTTTCTGCCGCTCATCCGCTATCGCACCGGCGACCATGCATCGCTGCATCACGACGATACCGGCGTTACCCTGCGGGATTTCTCCGGTCGGGCACCGGTGATCTTTTTGACTGCCTCCGGGCGCTTTCTTAACAATGTCGATATTTCGCGGGCAATGTCTGCCCTGCCGCTGGCTGCTTTCAGTTTACATCAGTATCGCGACCGCTCGATAAAATTCTCTGCCTGGGGCGAAGTGGAAATCGATGCACTGCATTGTGTTCTCGCCGGCCTTTTCGGCGAATCGATCTCATGTAACCTAAATATTGATACCGGCGAACCGCCTCTCACCAAGCCGGTGCAATATTCGAGCGATTTCTTCGATCTGGATATTCGACTATGACTGCGATTGAATTTGTCGCTGCCCTTTCGGGCTTCATCTGCGTTTATCTGACGGTAAAGGAAAACCTCTGGTGCTGGCCGGCCGGGCTGCTGCAGGTCTTTCTCTACATTTTCATCTTCTACGATGCGCGGCTTTATTCAGACGTAATTCTGCAGATTATCTACGTTTTTCT
>CAZPCO010000129.1:0-8465 GCA_964585025.1 uncultured bacterium
AAATTCGCCTTCACCGCCCTGAACGCCGTCTTTGCCGTAGCTTACCAGATCGAATTCCGGCAATTTAACGCCCGGAGACAGATAAATGAAATCATGATCCCAGGGGTCTTTTGGCAATATGCCCTTTTCAAGATAGGGGCCCTTCCACCTGGGTGGCTGCGGTTCGCTTGACGGCTTCACAACCAGAGCTTTCAACGTCTGTTCGGTCGTCGGATAAAAGCCGTTATCGGCATAGTAAAGAGCAAGCGCGTTTTCGAGGCTGCGAATCTGCACTTCGGCCGTCTGGCGGCGGGCATCTTCGGTACGGCCCATCAGACGCGGCAGAACCAGGCCTGCCAGAAGACTGAGAATGACGAGAACAACGAGCAGTTCAATCAGCGTGAAACCGCCACGAGCTGTATTTTTCAAGGAAAAGCACCTCCGGACCGATCTTCTACCGCTGCATGATATCAGACCCGCTGCCTTGACACAATATTTGGTTGAGGGCGTCACTGCGAGAAGCGGAGCGACGAAGCAGTCGTTGTCTTAAAACCGGTGATTGCTTCGCTGATGCTCGCAATGACAAAATTTGTATGCTATGCTGACGGCATGCCAGACGATAAAAGCGCAAAAAACGAAAAAACTCCGGCAGCGCCTGCCACACCAGATGGTGACTCCGGAAGCACCACAACTCCGGCCGTCGAAGAAGCAGTTAAACCAGCTGCGCCAAGTCTCGCCGAAGATCTGGCCGAGCTTGAGAAACTGAATCTGATGCGGGCGGTCATGCTGCGCATGCAGGGCGGCCGGCACCCCAACGCCGAAGTCGATGCCCTGCTGAAACGCCGACTCGATCTGAAAGCAGAGGATTTCCAGGGCCCTTATGCCATCCGACTTATCTGCACATTGATGATGGTTTTTCTTATCTGCATAATAATGTGGGGAAGCGTCTGGCTCGTCACTACTGCCTTCGAACTCAGTGCCATCGCCCGGCTCATGTCGACCGCAATCGCGACGTTGATGGCAGCTGCCGCCGGAGTGGCAATCTTCCATCCGTCTTCAGTACCCGATGAAAAGCTCGTCAAGGAAATCGTCACCCATCGCATGGCCGAACTCAGAGATGAAGGTGCCAGCGTCGGACGCCCGGCCGGCAATGCCGACACAAAAAAGCCTGCCGAGGCAGAGACCTCGGGTGAAGAAGAGCTGGAACCCGACGAAGCGGCAGAGAAGCCTTTAGATGCCGTCGCCCCAGACAGAATTGAATAGCTGACCAACAACAGGGATTTCGTTTGTTCATGGCTGATGGTATGATACCGGCATGAGTAAAACCGATAAAAACCTGGCGGCAGAAAAAAAGCTCGGCAAAAAGATCATCGAGATTCTGTCGGCAAAATACCCGGCAGCAAAATGTGCTCTGCAGCACGAAAGTCCCTGGCAGCTGCTGGTTGCAACAATTCTATCGGCACAATGCACCGATAAACGGGTAAATATGGTTACGCCAGCTCTGTTCGAGAAGTTTGTCACGATAAAAGACTTTGCAGACGCTGATCAGGCTGATCTCGAAACTGCGATTCACTCGACCGGTTTTTTCCGGAACAAGGCGAAGAATATTATCGCCTGTGCCCGGGCCCTTCTCAGCAATCATTCAGGACGCATTCCGGAATCTCTGGTCGAACTGACCGCCCTGCCGGGCGTCGGTCGCAAAACAGCAAGCGTCATTCTCGGCACCGCCTTCGGTAAAGCGGAGGGAATAGTTGTCGACACTCATGTAACCAGACTGGCTCAGCGACTTGGATTGACCACACAATCAGATGCGGTCAGAATCGAACAGGATCTGATGAAAATCATCGACAGAAAGCACTGGATAGATTTTTCACATCTGCTGATACTGCACGGTCGCGAACGCTGCGATGCTCGACGACCTGACTGCGCCGCCTGCGAACTGCAGAACATCTGCCCACGTATCACTGCGCAGTAAAAGCAATTCACCCTCACTGATCAACGCGGATAGACACAGATAATGCAACGGCATAAGTATGTCACTGAGAAAGCCTTGCAACGAAGCTGTCTCGACTATACAAATGCGATTGCTTCGCTGCGCTCGCAATGACTAACGCTGTCACTGGCCAGTTCGCTGCATTCCTGTAGCAAACTGGCACCTGGCCATCCATGGCCTTCGCGAGGAGCAAAGCGACGAAGCAGTCTCTGCCAAATCATTGTGATTGCTTCGCTGCGCTCGCAATGACACCCGGGCCCTGAGCCTCGGGTCCTGAGCCTCGGTTCCTGAGCCTGTCGAAGGAGTCGAAGGAGTCGAAGGGCCGACCTGGTCGTTTCGACAAGCTCAGCGAACGGGTCAGAAGCCATGCCCTGCCAGTTCATCCGTGGGAAACACGCATTGTAAACAAGTCCCATTCATGCCAGTTCATCCGTGTCAATCTGTGTTCATCCGCGGGAAACATTCATTGCAAACAGGTCCATCCTGCTCAGGATTTGAGCATGGCCTGCAGCTCGATCTGATATTGATGGGCACCGAGGCCGGTGAGCAGGTGAACTACGCCGTTTTCGAGGGGCATAATACCTTTGATGCCTGAGCCTAGCAATTCTTCGCGATCGAGCCAGTCTGACTCCTTCAGAACGACCCGCAGGCGGGTTTCAGCGCAGGAGCTGACTTCTATGACATTCTCCCGGCCGCCCATTCCCACCAGCCATTTTTCACATTTGCTTCTGGCATCAGGGTCTGCTGCGACAGTTGCAAAACCGGGGATCTCGGCAACCGATCTGGCTGCCGGCCTGGCTTCGAGCTCGGCATCGTCACCGGCAGTTTTCAGATATTCCTCCATGTCGGTTTTGAGAATTTCGGAGCGGGTGCCAAAGATTGCCTGCATGCCGTTGCCGGCTTCGATAACGCCGATAGCACCGAGCTGTTTGAGACGTTCCGGATTGGCGAGTTTTGGATCTTTGAGTTCCATACGCAGGCGGGTGATGCAGGCATCGAGAGTCAGAATATTGCTTTTTCCGCCGAATGCCAGCACCAGCTGTCGGGCAAATTCGTTCTCGGCGACCGCCGAGGGGTCAATCTCGGCTTCATCTTCACGACCCGGAGTCTTAAGGTTGAATCTGAGAATGAAAAATCTGAAGATGGCAAAATACATCAAACCCCAGAGCGGGCCAATTACCAGCAGCCACAGAGCATTGGTCGATCGCGAAAACAGCAGCACATAATCGAAGGCACCATGCGAAAATGTCATGCCGTGCTTGATTCCAACCGCGATGCAGAAATAATAGGCCACTGCAGTCAGAACGGCATGAATGCCATAAAGCATCGGAGCGAGAAAGAGAAATGAGAATTCAATGGGTTCAGTGATACCGGTCAGAAACGAGGTCAAAGCGGCAGAGCCCATGATGCCGGCAATTTTGGCTTTGTTTTCGGGTCTGGCTGTATACCAGAAAGCAAATGCCGCCGCGGGCAGTCCCCACATTTTAAAAAGATAACCGCCGGCCATATTTCCGGCAGTCGGGTCACCGGCGGCAAAGCGATGCAGCTCGCCCTTGATGACTTCACCGGCTGCATTGGTAAATGCGCCAACTTCGAAGAAAAACGGCGCGTTCCAGATGTGATGAAGGCCAAACGGCAGCAAAGCCCGCTCAACGACGCCATAGAGGGCAAATGCGATTCCCGGGCTTCCAGAGCTGGCCCAGAGCGAAAACTTTTCGATGACAGCGCCTATCGGAGGCCAGAGCAGACTCATGACAAAACCCACGACTATTGCGGCAAACGAGGTCAAAATCGGCACCAGGCGTTTACCAGAGAAAAAACCAAGGTATGGTGGCAGCTGCACACGATAATAGCGGTTGAACAACCAGGCAGCGACGAGACCGATGATAATGCCGCCCAGAACGCCGGTGTCGATAGACTGCATTCCCATGACGGCGCGTGTTTTGATACCAAATGAAGTGGCGGCAACGCCCATGGTGGCAACCATGACCGCAAAACCAACCAGACCGGCCATGGCAGCAACGCCATCATTGCCAGTAAGCCCAAGGCATACGCCAATTGCGCAAAGAAGCGGCAGATTCGAAAAAATAGTTCCACCCGCCTGCGCCATGGTTTTCGACACAATCTCAGGCAGAAAGCTGAAATTCGAACTGCCGATACCCAGCAGCAGACCGGCCACCGGCAATACCGAAACCGGCAGCATCATCGATTTTCCAATTTTCTGAAGCATGGCAAAAAGGCCCTGCAGAGTGTTTTTCATCATTTTTCACCTTTGCTTTCCTGGGCAAGCTTTCTGAAAGCCTGGCGCACTGAAACCGCATCGCTCATCCTTATGGCATCACGAACCAGCGAACTGCACTTCTCGGCGGAAAGTCGCCGCACCATTGCTTTAACAGCCGGGATAACCGGAATATCGACGCTCAGTTTGCCGATGCCCATGCCAATCAGTGCAGCAATGCCCTCAAGATCGCTGGCCAGGCCACCGCAGACTCCGACTTCGATCTGGCGCCTCCGGCCGGCTTCAGCGACAATGCTCATCATACGAAGAACGGAAGGATGCATCGCATCTATCTGCGCTGCAAGTTTGGGATGGCCGCGGTCCATCGCCAGAGCATACTGGGTCAGGTCATTGGTACCGATTGAAAAGAAGCTCGCTTCAGCGGCAAAAGTATCTGCCAGCAGAGCAGCAGCAGGAATTTCGACCATTATCCCGGTCTTAACCGGCGGAATGCCGATTTCTTCAGCAGTCTGCATCATGATTTTTTTGGCCTGCCGCCATTCAGAGATATCGGCGATCATTGGAAACATCACCCTGACGTCATACTCCTGCGAAACTCGCAAAATAGCCCGCAGCTGGGTGATGAGAATCTCTGGGCGGTTCAGACAGACTCTGATGCCACGCTCTCCAAGAAAAGGGTTTTCCTCTTTCGGTATCGGCAGATAAGAAAGCGGTTTGTCACCGCCGACATCGAGCGTTCTGATAATGACCGGGCGTTCACGCCCCATTTTGGCAGCCACCGACAGATAGGCCTCATATTGTTCATCTTCGGTCGGAGCCACCGCACGGTTCATAAAAAGGAACTCAGAACGCAGCAGTCCAACCCCCTCGGCACCAAGCTCAACAGCATGAGCTGCCGATGAGGTTTCGCCGACATTCGCAGCCACGGTAATCTTCACCCCATCGAGAGTCACAGCAGGTTCTTCGGCGTGACGCTTTTCTTCGGCCCGCGTTTTCTCCTCGGCAATCATCGTTGTTTCGACGGCTTCGACCTCGGCGGCGTCGGGTTGAACCGTCAGCAGTCCTTCATTGCCGTCGACAACGGCCGTCAATCCATCTTCAAGCTCGAGAGCAGCCGGGTCGAGACCGACGATAGCCGGCAGTCCCATTGAGCGAGCCAGAATTGCGACATGTGAAGTAGCACCGCCGGCAATGGTGCAACAAGCCACAACCTGGTCACGGTCGATCGAAACAATGCTGGATGGAGTCAGGTCTTCAGCAATCAAGACCTGTTTTCCCGAAACGCTGAGGTTCTTTTCTTCAAGTGACAGCAGAATACGGAGAACCCGATAGCCCACATCCCGCAAATCGTTGGCTCTGGCGGCCAGAAGTTGATTATTCAACCCCTGCAGTTTCTGTGCATGGGCGTTAAAAGCTTTATTCCAGGCAAAGGGGGCACTCTTGCCTGCAATTATCGAACGTTCTACCAGTTCCAGAAGTTCGGGGTCGTCGAGAAGATCTGAATGGGCGGCAAAAATGGCGGCGCGTTCAGGGTTGCCAGAGCGTTTAAGCTTATCAACAAGCGAAGAAAGCTGGAGAATTGCACGTTTCACCGCGTTGGTAAATTCGGCCTGTTCAAATTTGCTGCCACGCCCCTGTTCGATAATATCGAATCTTTCGGGTTTGAGCTTCAACACCTGTCCAATGGCAATGCCCCTGGAAGCACCGATACCGGTCAACTGGTTAATTGCCGTTTTTTCGCCTTTTTTGAAGGAGGCGGGCTGCTCTGTTGCAGCAGCTTTGAGATTTTCACCCAGCCCCTCACGCAGCCTTGGAAGGATGTGATCGATGGCTTTTTGAGCATCCGGGCCATTCGCAACGAGCGCAATCTTGTCGCCCTTCTCGACTTCGAGGCCCATAACCGCAGAAACACTGCGGGCATTGGCGCTGCGATCACCTTTCTGCAGATGCAGTTCGCACTCGAACTGTCTGGCCAGGCCGGCCAGAACCGAAGCTGGGCGAGCATGCAGGCCGGAAGGATTGACGACAACAACCGAGTCGGAAACAATGCGGTGTGATTCCTTAATCTCAGACGGGCCGGCCACAGAAACCGGAATGACGGTAAAAATTACGTCGGTACCGGCATCGACACTGCCGCTTTCAGGAATCAGACTGCTGATAGATTCAGGATTAGTGACCACTACCTGAGTAAGAAGACTTCGGGCATTGGTTGCGACATAATCAGCATCGAATCGGATCAGCTGCTGGCCGGAAACAACCCGGTCACCCTTTTTAACGAGCGCTTCAAAACCGCGACCACCGAGTTTTACCGTATCGAGACCGATATGAATGAGAATCTCGATGCCGTGGGGTGTTTTAATTGTCAGAGCATGTGCTGAAGAATGAATCTGAATAATCTCACCGGTGACCGGGGCGGTGAGTATGTTTGATACCGGATCTATTGAGACACCATCGCCAACGAGCTTCTGGGCAAATACCGGATCGGGAACTGTTTCGAGAGCCATCAGGAAACCGGAAATGGGGGCTTTGACCTCAAGACGTTCTGCAGAAACTTTTTCACTCATCACAACTCTCCAGCTATCTATGATAGTCAGTATACTAACAGAGAGTCGTTTCGGTTTCTACAATTCCGCAGAGCAAACGGGAACTTTTTCTTCTCTCCAACTGTATTTTGCCAGGTCAGTCGTTGCAACCGCTTCCGCCTTCCCGGCTCACGCGGCAAAATGCCTACCAGGCAAAAGAGAGCTCATTCTTACTGTCCGATGTGTGAGGCAGGCTCAGTAAACGGCTTCATTGTGATCGCATCAGACTATTACAAAAATCAGGTTACTTTATCCGTGTCGATCCGTGTTCATCTGTGGGAAATATTAAAATATATTCACCCGCCTGCTTATCTGTGGCGCTATTTTACTGAAGCGAGGAGTTTCTGCGCCTGTGAATTGGCAGGGTTTCGCTGCAGCATTTCTTCGCATATGCGTCTGGCATCATCGTTTTTGCCGAGATTCTTGTGTATCAGCGCCAGGGTATAGCAGATTTTATCGTTATCAGGGCGCTCGCGATAGCATTGTTCGATCAACGGCAGGGCTTTGTTGAATTCCTTGCTTCTGGCCAGCGCCAGGCCATTGGCGAATTTTTCTTCGAGCGTCGCGCCTGCCTTAGACGTTTCCGACGTTTCCGGCTTTTCCGGCTTTTCCGGCTTTTTCGGCCTTGCCGGAGCTTCCTTTGGTTCTTCCTTCCTGGAAGAGGCCACCGTCTGTCTGGCTGTTGAACGCGGAGCATCGAAATCGATCATGGTCGCCTCGCGCTGCAGGTTCTTGAAGAATGGGTTATCTGATTCTTCGGCACCGATGCGGATAATGGCGACCATACCTTCGCCGATACGTCGGCTGGGAGCATTGCAGGCGAGCTCATAAGCTATGCGGCAGACCGGCATAAGAATCACTTCGTACTGAAGATTATCCTTATTGGTTATAAAAGTTTGAAAATCTTTATATGCTTTCTCAAAATCCCCTGATTTGCAGGCTTTGAGAAGCGGCAGCAGTTTCTTCAGTGCCGCCATCTGTTTTCTGGCGATTTCGCGTAGTGGTGCAGACTTGCCTGCGAAGGATCCTCGCTGCTCGACATCGGCAGTTGCTTCTTTCATCAGCTCTTCGACATCGGCCTCGCCATTGCCCATGCGCTGTGCAATGGCGGTGGTCCGGGTCACGCCGCGCAGGCCAAGGACATCATCCTTGCGGTAATATTTACCACCAAAGGTAGGCATGATCACATAGATATCGTAAAGCAGCCCGAAGTGGTCACCTGCCTCGTTCATCTGCTTTTCGGCCCCGAGATAATCATTCTTTTCCATGCACTTGTCGGATGCTTCGAGGCAGCTTTCGATCTGCCCATTTTTATAGCCGCCGTACAGCATGAAGGGCCCGGATACGATGAGAAAAATAATGAATAGGAGCAGTCTTGGCGGAATCTGACCAACTACGCTTTCACCATCCTGTGACATTGCCTAAACCTCCCTGCCTTTTTCTATGTACTTATTATAATGCATTTTGCTTTGATCAAACCAGAAAATTACTGCAAAAAAAATACCCCGGCGAACCGGGGCATTCTTTTACAAAGCTGGGAAAGATTACTTGAGGGCAACCTTGGCGCCGGCTTCTTCGAGTTTCTTCTTCATGTTTTCGGCGTCGGCCTTGGTCAGACCTTCTTTGAGGGTCTTCGGAACTGCATCTACCAGGTCTTTGGCTTCTTTGAGGC